>CAIUKZ010000413.1 GCA_903899865.1 uncultured Bacteroidales bacterium
CGAACAACTTTCACCGCAGACGACGAATTATTAGCACAAGAAAAGATAGAACTCATCTTCGATGGGCTAGATACCTATGCTGAAGTATTATTGAACGGAAAGCATCTCTTCAACGCCAACAACATGCATCTGCAATGGAAAGCTGAAGTAAAACCGTTACTAAAAAAAGGAGAGAACCTACTTCAAATCTACTTCGAATCACCAATCAATAAAGTTACACCCTCCTATCTTGCACTCCCATACAAAGTTCCGGTAAGCGACAATGATCAAGGAGCTAGAAGACTGAGTGTGTTTTCACGTAAAGCTTGGTATCATTATGGATGGGACTGGGGCCCACGCTTAGTAACTTCGGGGATATGGCGACCAGCGTACTTGCACGCATGGAACAAGGCTGACATAACAGACCTATTTATCAAACAACTCAAACTTACCGAAAATTCAGCCGAACTTGAAGCTCAACTCTCAGTAACGAGCACTGAAGCCGAACTAAAAACCATTCAAGTATATATTGATGATGAAATAATACCCATTGCAAAAAAACAAATACAACTAAAACTGGGTGAGAATAAAATATCATTGCGTTTTGACCTAAAGAACATTAAGCTTTGGTGGCCAAATGGAATGGGCAATCCTCAAATGTACAGATTCAAAGCTGTGGTTTCTGAATACAATGAAGAACTATCAGTCAAGGAAGTAAGGAAAGGACTTCGTACTATCGAACTAGTCAATGAGAACAATGACAAGGGTAAATCATTCTATTTTAAAGTAAATGGAAAACCCTTGTTTATGAAAGGGGCTAACTATATCCCACAAGACAATTTTATAACTCGAGTTGGGGCAGAGCGATACGAGCATCTCATTAAGTCGGCCGTAAATAGTCACATGAATATGCTTAGAGTGGCTGGGGTTGGAGTCTATGAGAATGAAATATTCTACAACCTATGCGATGAAAATGGGTTGCTAGTTTGGCAAGATTTTATGTTTGCCGCAGGCATGCTACCACCACAAGATAGTCTAAGAAAAAGTATTCAGTCGGAGGCCATTTACAATGTAAAACGCCTTCGAAATCATCCTTGTATAGCTATTTGGTGTGGTAACAATGAGTCATTGCAGTTTATAAATCAGGATTTTTGGAGAAAAAAGATTCCCAATGAATTTACGATAAAAGACTCCACCACGCTCTACAACTTTTACTATGACATTTTCAACAGCGATCTACCTGCCGTTGTCAAAGCCAATGATGACGAAAAGTTTTATTGGTCATCCTCACCTTCCAATGAGAACTATTCCGAAACATTTAATTTCACCACTTCATCTGGCGACGTACATTTTTGGGGAGTTTGGTGGGGCAAAGAACCATTTGAAAGATACAATGAAGTTGTGGGTCCATTTATGAGTGAGTATGGATTTCAATCTTTCCCAGAACTAGAAACCATTAGCTCGTATGCCTTTCCCAATGAATTCGACATCAATTCAGAAGTGATGCGTTCTCACCAACGCTCACCATTGGGCAACGGGCTTATCACCAATTATATGCAGGAAATGTTTAACATTCCAAATAAATTCGAGGACTTTCTCTATGTCAATCAATTGCTTCAAGCAGAAGGAATAAAAACTGCTATAGAAGCACATCGTAGAAACAAACCATTTTGCATGGGTACACTCTATTGGCAATTAAATGATTGCTGGCCAGTAGCAAGTTGGAGTAGCATAGATTACTATGGCAGATGGAAAGCCCAGCAATATTATGCTAAAAGGGCATTCACTGATTATATGGTATCTGCAATCAAAGACATGGATAGCATTCGTGTGTTCGTAGTCAATGATCAATTCAAAGACGTAGTAGCCACACTTCAATTATCACTCATCGATTTTAGTGGCAAAGTGATTAAAACCATTTCCAAACCCATCAAAATAGGTGAAAACTCCAGCTCCCAAGTGTTTGCTTTCAAAGAAACATCATGGATAAAAGACGAGGCGCGAAAAAACACTGTTTTAAACATGAAACTAACGGCAAACAAAATAGAAGTAACCCAAAACAAATACTATTTTGAAAAACCAAAAAATCTCACCCTCAGTCCACCCAAGATAAAAATTGCTCCTAAGGGGACTAAGGCTTTAGAAATAAGCACAGACAAGCTAGCTAAAGCTGTCTATCTAAGCATTCCATGCAGAGACAATGTGTTTGCAGACAATTTCTTCGACTTAGCGCCTGGCGAAAAAAAAATCATCGAACTTCGAACAACAGACATCAAAACAGACATTAAATTAATCCAAGTAAAAACACTGGTCGAAACCATCAAATAAAATCACAATTGATTCAAAACATGTTCTGAAACAGCATTATCGCACGTTGATTTTAAATCGATATAGCTTACTTTACTCCATAATTCATTTATAAAATTAAGTTTATGTATAGTAAGCTGGCATCAATTATAGCAGTGTTCATCAGCATAGGAGTAGTGACTGCACAAAACATAAGCGTAGACGCATCAAAAATCATCAAAACCTTTGATCATAATACCACAGCGATCAATCTGAATTATCTAATGGATGATGATGCATATCTCCATCCTAGCACATCCTGCTCTCAATCATTAAAAAAAATGAATATCGGGATGATTAGGTACCCTGGTGGTGAAAAATCAGACAATTATCTATGGTCAGTAGCACCTTACACTAAAGCCAATCCGCGATTTGCCACTCCAGGGATCTGCAACTGGCCAAACAATGACACGCGCTTTTCCTCCGATCAGATTTCACCCAAAGCATCCACAATGGATTTTGATGAAATGATGGAAGTAGCTGTTAGTACAGGTGCTAAACCATTGATAGTGGTAGCTGCCGACGCACACTACAACACCAAATGCACCAATCCACCCACACTAAATGACCTTATAACCAACGCTGTAGAATGGGTTCGCTACTCCAACATCGTCAAGAAGTACAACATCAAATACTGGATGATTGGTAATGAAAGTTGGAATGCCGCAGCCTATGACCCCAAAGTCTCCACTCCGGCA
>CAIUKZ010000414.1 GCA_903899865.1 uncultured Bacteroidales bacterium
GTAAAGGTGAAATTTTGGTCGGTTGTCAATGGGTGACGTTAAATACTCATCGCCTTCGAACACCGCTATTCGAGACTCATAAGAAAGTTTAACCATATTATCAAAACCCTCAATATGAGCACCTACCATATAATCTACTTCTATTTTCAATTGCTTCAGCACAAACAGAATCATGGCCGTAGTGGTGGTTTTTCCATGGCTACCACCTACCACTATTCGCGTTTTACTTCTGGTCTGCTGGAATAAAAATTCGGGAAAGGAAAATATCTTAAGGCCTAACTCTTTTGCTCTGACCAGTTCGGGATTATCGATGGTGGCGTGCATACCTAGAATCACAGCATGAAGGTCCTTGGTAATTTTTTCGGGAAACCATCCAAATTCAGATGGGAGAAGTTTGTTCTCTTTAAGTCGAGTATAGGAAGGATTAAAAATTTCATCATCTGAACCCGTAACCTTGTAATTTTTCTTTTTACTTAGTGCTATTGCCAAATTGTGCATTGCAGCACCCCCGATGGCAATAAAATGGACTTTGTTCATATACTTTGGGAGATGAATGTTTTTAATTAATTTTGTGTCAACAAAATATGAAACTACAAATGTACTAAGAAATTACGAATCAAGAATATGAAAATACTTAAAATTGAAACCGGCACATTTAAAGTAGATGGCGGTGCGGTATTTGGAGTGGTGCCCAAGCGTGTTTGGCAAAAGCGATATCCGTGCGATGACGACAATTTTTGTCAAGTATCTATGCGTTGCATGCTAGTAGATACAGGCAACAAGCTGATACTCATTGACACTGGCACAGGAGATAAACAGTTGGATTATTTGAAATACTATGACTTCAAAGGGGTAATCAATTTTGAAACTGAATTAAACGCAATAGGATATTCATGTGCTCAAGTCACTGATGTGATACTGACACACTTACACTTCGATCATTGTGGAGGTTGTACCTACTGGAATGAGGATAAATCCAAGGCCATACTTACTTTTCCTAATGCCACTCATCATGTGGGCAAAGCTCAATGGGAAAACTTCTTGCAACCCAATGTTCGTGAAGGCGACTCCTATTTCAAAGAAAACATGATGCCAATAGTGGAAGCAGGCAAACTCAATTTAATAGAAACCAACCAATACCTATGCGAGGAAGTAGAAATGCGACTTTTCAATGGGCATACCGTGGGTCATATTGCTGTATATGTACATTCAGAATCAAAAACAATTATCTACACTGGCGATGTGATTCCAATAGTTGCCAATATTCCATTGGCGTGGGTATCTGCTTATGACACCAACCCTGTGCTATCCATGAAAGAAAAAGAGAATCTACTCACAGAGGCAGCAGAAAAAAACCAAGTCCTGTTTTTCGAACACGATGCCTACAACGAATGCTGCACTGTAAAACAAGTGGATGGACGATTTAGAATGGACAAGACGTTTCGATTGGATGAACTGTAAATTCTTTAATGTGTAATTGGATAAAAATCACATCTTGATTACAGTAGATTTATAATTTTTGAGAACTTAATTAAAGCTGATTCTGTTTAATAGATAAAATCAAACCATTAAAATTTGGAATCATGAACCAAACATCTAGATTAACAGCTGCTTTACTAGCCATCTGCTCATTTTTTTCTTGCACCAAAGCTCAAACCAGCACGGTCAAAAGCTTTTATGAATTGAAGGCCAACTCTCTACAAGGCAAGGAAATAAGTATGGAGCAATATAAAGGGAAAGTGGTGGTGATCGTAAACACTGCCAGTAAATGTGGCTTTACTCCTCAATATGAGGGACTGGAGAAACTATATGTAAAATACAAAGACCGTGGACTGGTGATACTAGGTTTCCCGTGTAACCAATTTGGGAGTCAAGAACCGGGTGATGCTAAGGCCATAGGTGAGTTTTGCAGCATCAACTATGGTGTAACTTTCCCCATATTCGAGAAAGTAGATGTAAATGGCAAGAATACCCATCCTCTATTCCTTTTCCTAAAATCCTCATTGGGCGGCACCATGGGCGATGACATCAAATGGAACTTTACGAAATTTCTTCTTGACAAAAACGGCAAGCCCGTAAAAAGATATGGTTCGGTAACCAAGCCCGAAGACATCGAAAAAGACATTGTGGCATTGCTATAAAATCCAAATCATTCCGTTCATTAAAAGCCGTTAGACCTTGTCTTTCGGCTTTTTTTGCATTATAGCTCGCCCTCGCCCCAGATATAATTATTTTTATTTCAATGCATCATTATCCCATTTGGTAGGGTTTGATAAAATATAATCCGAAATTTTGAAATAGGACATTTCGTTTCGGATGATATGTTCCCAATAATTGCGTTGCCATAATTTACCGTCGAATGGTTGCCAACCACATTGTTTTACACCACGGATGTATTCATTGGTCGTCATGGTTTTAAACCAATCCATTGCATTACCGATGGTTGCACCATATTTTTTATTATCAATGCCGTATTGGTTTTTGGGGCGTTGTGGTTCGTCGTTTTCGGGGACGTGTAATGGGCGCCCACATTCGACGTTTTCGGGGCGCCCACGTTCGACATTTTCGGGACGCCCACGTTCGACGTTTTCGGGTCGCCCACGTAGGGGCGCCCCTACGTGGGCGACCGTTGTTGCGTTATCCAACGTCGTTGCGCCCATCATTGCGTTATCCAACGTCATTGCGTCCAACGTTTTATTTTCAATAATACAATGAAAATGATTGGGCATTACCACCATTTCGTGACAACATTTGTCGGGATATTTGTTTCCCAATTCATAAAACCATTTTTCAACCATCCGTCCCGCATCATTCAATATCATCACCCCATTTTCAATTTTTCCAAACAAACAGGCACGGTTTTGGGTACAAATGGTAATAAAATACAGCCCCGCCTGCGAATAATCGTAACCTTTCATCCGAATGCTGCGACGGTGGTGTTTGTCTGGGTTATAGGTCATTGGGTTTTATTTGTGATGGTCTGATTTATTATCGATATGTTGCACAGTCGAGCATTAAAAACCCATTGCTTTTTTAAAGTTATAAACTTGTGCTAGTGAGGCGCTAATTAATCTTTTTATTTGTATCAAGCTGCTTTGCATTTATTTCAGAAACAACCTTTTTTCCAGTTTTTTCTTCAATTTCACGTCTTGTATTTCCGGCAATTGTTCCACCTTGTCTAGCAATTTTTTTATTGTCGTCAAATGTTTTTGGGTTCTTCTCCTTTGATATTTCTGTTGTTGTCGCTTCAGCAAGCATATTAAGAACCAGTTCTAGATTTGTCATGTGGTCACGTAAATTATCTTTCTTTAAATCTTTCAGGTTCTTGTATTGCTTAGTCGAATATCCACTCCATGCTTTTGTAATCTCGTCTGTTAAGATTGCAAATTCTTGTCCTTTTTGTACTCCGCGATTTTCCCACTCATCGGTCAATGCTTTACGGACTTCAATGCTTTTTAAGCGCTGATTGATCCACTCCTTACTATACCCTTTTCGTAAGTATGTTTCCATTAACCGGTCTATTCCAAGTTCAGGGTCTTCCATCTCATCAATCCGCTCACGACCAACCTGTGCCAACCAAAGTTTAAAAGGTTCCGCTTTGGGCGATGGTATGGATTGGATGAGTCTAAAAAGTTGCTCTGTATCAGCTATATCAGTTAACCGCATTTTACCATCTTCGGCAGATAATTTCAACTGTCCGATTTTTTCGGACAGTTCACTTCCTTCCTTTTTCAGTTTGGATTTTAGGTCACTCCAATACTTCCGTGGACGGTCTGTTCCTGTCAAAACCTCAATAACATCAACGATTGAAAAATACCATTTTTCATCTTCATCTTTCCAAATGGAGCGTATTTGCTTTTGTTCAAATAATTTTATAGCCGTTTCTTTTGTCATAATCAATACTTTATAGTGATAAAGTTTAACCTTTCTTTCTGCGTAGTCTCATGACTTCGTGATTTAAATATGAAAAATTTCGCTTTCATATTCCTGGGTTCAAAATGAAGTCTGGACACTTCTTTTTACTATGCCGTAGTGGCAGACTAGGGCGAGCAAAGGTTTCATTTGCATTTCTGTTAAATGAATAGCATTTCATCTATCCCTCATTCCTTCAAAAGGAAATCCACACATAGTACTGCTCCAAGAATAAGGCTCCTCTTAACCGCGTCCTTTTCCACTTGATTATCAATTGATAGCACATAATTGTCGGCTGATGTAAAAAGTTCCTTACCCAATCCTGCCCATTTTTTGCTGATAGTAGCCAGTTCTACGTCCTCATTGGTGATTTTAAATTCCCATCCTATCAGATTTCCTTTTAAGGTGAATAGCCGATTGTTCATCATATCGGTAATGTCTATTTTTGCACCGCCTAATCTAAACTTCCTTTGAAGTTGACCTATTTCTAGCCCATTTTGATCAAACACTGTGACAGGAGAAAAACCAAAAATAGACACTCCTCTTTTTACAGAAAAGATTGGCTCCTCACGTGTCGACATTACTTCCACATGAAAAGGTGTCATTATTTTATATTTTGTAAAACGAAAAATTTTGGTCAAAACACCCAACTGCATTTCTCGGCATATCATCACCATTTCGGAGGTCTCGGGATTATAAATGTCGTAGTTATTAGCTGCCTTCAATAGACCAATATGCTCTTTGATTAGAAAAAAATTGTTGTTAAGTAGTTTACTCATAATTTATTGTTAGGTTGATGGGTTTTTCTTGATTTTCAGCTAATCGAAATTTTGAATTCTTCTCCCCCTCGTTTGTAACGAGGGGTTAGTGGTTGTTTGTTTGCAACAAATCGTTAAATCATATCAATTTCTATCACGTAACTCAGTCCTGCATAATTTCGGGCAGAGCTATATAATGTAGGAAGCCTAAGTATTATGGCCAGTCCTTTAATTTTCTCTTTTTATGTAAATCGTCCCTTTGTATTTGCCAATAGAGTCGATAAATTGTTCTGTCTTAAGATAAAGTAAGTCTTTTTTTAATGTGTGACTTGAAATTTCAGGCATTGCACGCACTAAATCTGTTAGTTTAATTGGCTGATTTGAAGAAATAAAATCCATAATATTTTTCTGTCTTTCGCTCAAATAACCTCCTTTTGATTTAAACAAGTCGTACTTCTCTTCTAATCTATGTATTAGAGTCTCCAATGAATCTAAAAAGAAAATAACCCA
>CAIUKZ010000415.1 GCA_903899865.1 uncultured Bacteroidales bacterium
CTCAGTGGATCCAAGTTCATTAACTTCCACCAGTGTGGCTTGCACATGTGATGCAATCACCATTTGACAGATGCGTTCGCCATCATTGATTTCGAATGGTTCGGCTGATAAATTGATTAATATCACACCTATTTCGCCACGATAATCTGCGTCTATGGTACCAGGTGAATTGAGCACTGTGATGCCTTTTTTTAGTGCCAATCCACTTCTAGGTCTGATTTGTGCTTCGTAACCCGCTGGCAATTCGATGAATAATCCTGTGGGAATCAGCTTTCGTTCCAATGGCTGAAGGGTGATGGGTGCATCAATATTGGCTCTCAGATCCATGCCTGCTGATAGCGATGTGGCATACTCGGGGAGTGCGTGTTTGGATTGGTTTACAATGTTGATTTGCATATAAAAGCAGTTACGGGATAATTAGTTATCAGATGGTAAGTTTTCAAATGCCTTATATGACTTCAAGAAGACAGAAGTGCAATAGGCTAACTCACCACACACACAAAGGTGTGACCACAAAAATACGATTTTTATCGCTATTGACCTAAATGTATGGGTTAAAAATAAGAAATATCAGCTTTTGGCTTTTTTGCAAAGTGAGGTGTTTTTTTTAATATCTTTGTATGTCCATTTTGACTCCATCTAACTGCCTGCTATGCTTCCTATTCTGGATGAATATCATTTGTTTCTCAAACTTGAAAAATCGCTATCGGCCAATACGATAGAGGCTTATGAGAGTGATTTGTCAAAGTTAAATGCCTATCTCACCGATGCGCACGTGTCGCTGACGGACGCAAGTACAGAGCATCTGCGTGATTTTATTATCGAAATCAGCAGTTTGGGCATCCACCCACGGTCACAAGCCCGAATTCTTTCCAGCATCAAATCATTCTATCATTTTTTGATTTACAAAGACAAGTTGGAGCATGATCCTACCGAATTGCTAGAAAGCCCCAAGATAGGGTTACGGTTGCCAGTGGTGCTGTCGGTCGCTGAGATAGATGCCATGGTTCAGGCCATTGATTTGTCCAAGCCAGAAGGGCAGCGCAATAAAGCGATACTGGAAGTGCTCTATGGTTCGGGGCTGCGTGTATCCGAACTCATCGGATTGGAACTGTCCAAAATATACATGGAGGAAGGTTATATGCTGGTGGAAGGTAAAGGCAGCAAGCAGCGACTAGTACCCCTTTCGCCTCAAGCTGTGAAGCAGATAGAGCTTTGGAAAATGGACCGCAACGCACTCACCATTCACCGAGGACATGAAGATATCCTGTTTCTCAACAGGCGTGGAGCGCAACTCACACGCGCCATGATATTTACCATAGTGAAAGAATTGGCCATGATGGCAGGCGTAAAGAAGAACGTGAGTCCACATACTTTTCGTCATTCGTTTGCTACTCATCTGTTGGAGAATGGGGCAAATCTGAGAGCCATACAGCAACTACTGGGTCATGAGTCCATCACCACCACCGAGTTATACACACACATAGATGTTCACTTTTTACGACAAACCATCATGGACTGCCACCCGATGAATAAACCAAAGCGCTATGCCAAATAAATTTAAAATACTGATACTGTTACTCTCCGCCTTGTTTTCCTCACATGCAAAGTGTGAAGAGACCATCGTAGTGGGGCAGGTGCTCAACAAAGCCGACCACACACCACTGAGGGGAGTCAATGTGCGATTTAAAAATTCAAACAATGGCATGGCGACTGATACGGCTGGGTATTTCATGCTCAGAACCTATTCCAAGGAGCATCTGTTGGTGTTTTCGTCCGTGGGCTACAAGACTGTGGAGCTACGCATCAAGCCCGGGCAAAGTGTAGGGACACAGGTAGAAATGGAGGAGGAGAGTAGCGTCATTCAAGAAGTATTCGTGGTGCCAGGTGTGAATCCTGCATTGGAAATGATGAAAAAGGTACGGCTAATGCGTGGGTACAACGACATCAGCCAAGCACCAAATTATACATCTACCTGTAATGAACAAAACGTAGTGCTACTTAGCAAGGTAAATAAATCATCGGTCAATAAAAAACTGTTTGAACAGTTGAAACAGGGTTCGTTGTCACACTCCGATTCTTTATTGATAGTACCACTTTACATGGCAGAGACCAAGTCGCTATTGACCAATAAGGATAAAAAGGAACTCTCCAAAAATCGATTCTCTTCGCCCGAAGTAGGAGAGAAGCTAATTGCCCAGCTGGCTGGTGAATTGGACACGAAGATTAACTTTTATGATAATGCCATAACCCTGTTTGGGAAAAGCATGATCAGTCCATTGGCCAACATCGGCAGTGCGTTTTACGATTATTACTTGGCTGATAGCATTCAGCCTGTTTCAGGCAAGCAATATCAGCTACGGTTTCGAACCAAGAACTCCAAAAACTTGGCTTTCAAAGGCAGCATGTGGATAGACTCCGCTTCGTGTGCATTGACAAAAATAGATGCCGAACTTCCCAATGATGCCAACATCAATTTTATTCACAACCTCCGTATCTCTCAAAGTTTTGAACCACTAACTTCACACCACTGGGCAAGAAGTCAGGAATCCATGGCGGTGAATATGACTTATGCATTGCTGGCTGACAGCACACGTCCACGACCTGACATCCTTATCAAACGGAGCGTGGACTACCAAGTTTCGGATTCGATTCGGATATCTCGTCATCAGTTTGCAGCCACTGAATACTCCTCCGAGTCCATCAATGACCGATTGGAACAATTTAACACCACGCCAGCCATGCGTACAGCCCGATTTATAGGCGATGTGCTTATCACGGGTTATATTCCAGTAGGAATAATTGATATAGGCAAAGTACAACAAATCATCCGTGTCACCGATTCGGAAGGCCTGCGACTCACAGCGCCATTTCGTACCAATGAACATCTATGGAAAAACCTGTCAATAGGCGGATATGTGGGACATGGATTTCTCAATAATACCACCAAATATGGAGCCATGGCACAGGTGCGATTGCCAGGAGCAAAGCGGAGAGTGATAGGCGTGAATTATATGAATGATTTCCGCCGTGTGGATTATAATTACAATGACTTCCTGTTTCGTGAAAATCCATTGATATCGGCCGATGAGGATATTTCCAGCTCCATCCTTGCCGGTAAACCAGGCAAAAGACTGGCCGAGCGACATGAATACACGCTCACCTTTGCCAATGATTGGAATGCGGACATGGAGACCAATCTTTTCCTGCGCTCCAACACACTGATAGCTAATGCTAATATGCCGATGGCGTTGAATGCAAATCCAATAAATTCACTAAGCCAGCAGTCGCTGACAGTGAGTACGCGATTCTCGTTTGGTGAAAAGACCTATGATGATCACCTTCAACGGATTTATGTCAACAATTACAAACCTGCCATCTATGCCACATTAGAAATGGGGCACTACAGCGTAGGTGACAAGGTGGGCAATTATGCCAAAGCCATTGCTTCTATGCGTCACAGTGTGCGTATGGATGTAGGAGTGTTCAACTATGTGGCGGAAGCAGGATGGCTGATGGGCGCATTGCCCTATGCCCTGCTACAGATACCACCTGGTAGCGAGACAGGTGGATATTGCACCTATCAGTACAACATGATGAACTACATGGAGTATGTGGCCGACAAGTATGTCAACCTACATAGTGAGTTGATATTGAATGGATTGGTTTGTAATCAATTGCCATTAATCAAACATCTCAACCTGAGAGAAATGCTGTCTTGCCACTTTGCGGTGGGAGGACTGAGTGATGCTCACCGAACGGTATTGGATATCCCCACCTTCGTTTCGCCCATGCAACATCCTTACTTGGAGCTTGGCGCAGGATGTACCAATATCCTTCGCATCTTCACCCTACAAGTGGTGAGAAGAGTGACCGATCTCAATAAACCAGGCATCAGTCCGTGGGGTGTGAGAATCTGTTTAAGTCTTAGTTTTTAGGCAACACTACCTTAGCATTCGCGGATGAGTTTTATAAGGTTTGCTTAGATAGGTTTTCTCGTAGGAAATACATCTTAATAGCCATCCGAATTATCTCGCACATTCCCTGTAGGGATTAATGTCGCCTATATACCAATGGTTTATCCCCTAAGGGGAAACATTCAACATGGTCATTCTTTCTATTAACATCTATTCCCTACGGGAAATGTCCATTATCTCAATCAAAGTAGTTTATC
>CAIUKZ010000416.1 GCA_903899865.1 uncultured Bacteroidales bacterium
CATATAGATAGCATCTATAGGCGAGTACCCTTCAAGGTAAATGTAGCCTACAAATCCAATCATCAAAATTGAACCAAGCACCAACAAAGGTATGAAAAGTTGCTTCCAGAATAGTGAGTTTAGTTCAGACTTCATAAAAGAATTGGGGCATTAATGATGGACAAATCAATATTTAGTTTTATTCTCAAACGAATCCCACTTTTCAAAAACCTGTATTGCCTCATCCGATAAAAGCTGCGTAGTGTTAAGCTTCCGATCTTCTTTTCTCATTTCAAGTTCACTATATATGAATGAATCATCAAAACCGATTTTCTTAGCATCGTCTTTTGTGTTTCCGTAATAAATATGACCAATATGTGCCCAGTAGATGGCACCAAGACACATTGGGCAGGGTTCACAAGAGGTATATATTACACAGTCAGACAAATCAAAAGTTTTGAGTTTTTTGCATGCCTTTCTTATCGCATTCACCTCTGCATGAGCTGTGGGGTCATTGTTGGCTGTAACTCTATTAACACCCGATGCCACAATTTTTCCATTTTTTACAATCACAGCACCAAAAGGTCCACCTCCCTGCTTTACATTTTCAATAGACAGGTCAATTGCCTTTGACATAAATCTCAGATCCGATTTACTCACCATCATTTCTTTATCGTGTTATGATTTATCCTATATATTCTTGCTTTGGCTTTCTTGATTTCCAATTGTAGTTGAACAATATCTTTTTTGATAATCCACAATGCATAGGTAGCAGCTAGGGCATTTTTATCCATAGTAGTTAGTTGATATTGACTAGTCGAATTTGCCCCTATCAATGTTACTTTTATATTCGAATCAAGATATTGAGCAACAAACATTGCAATAGCTTTAGCTGCTTCATTTTTCAAACTCAAGGTCTCCCACCTTGTTCCATCATCAGTAAAACTATGATAAGCTGGGCTACTGGTTGATAATGTGTCTGTACCAGCATACAAATCACCAACATTAACTTTTAAGGCTGTATGTTCGATTTTTCTACCAGTGTAATTGCTTACCAAGTAAAAATCAGCATTTTCATCTACATAAGCTTTGAGATAATTTCTACCAGTGTTAGCTTCTGTTACTTGTGACTTATAAACATAACTACCTATAGTTTGATATTTTTTATCCTTTTCTAGTCTGAAATTTACAAGTAAATGTTCCAACTCTTTGTTTTTCCTAATTAATGCCGTATCGCAGAAAACCAAAGTTCGAGCACTTTCCCGCCGTGCTATTGTGTCTGACAATGAGGCAGCCCTCCTTCGTTTGTCTATTAGCCTTGGATAAAGTATATGAATGCTATCAATTTGTATTTTTGCAGCATTATATGAATTTTGATCGATTAATTCCTCTACATAATCCAAATGTTCATCGGCTTTTTGTGCTTCTTTTTCTTTTCCATTACAGGAGATAAGCATGAATACGATTAACACCAAGTATGACATGCGTATCATACTATGTTTAATTACCTTGTTTTCAAATATAAACATAAATTTCCATTTTTTTTTCTAACATGTAATACCAACCGTACATATAAAATGACCCAAAGTCATTTTTATGTCTACTGTTGTATATGCCGATTGAAA
>CAIUKZ010000417.1 GCA_903899865.1 uncultured Bacteroidales bacterium
ACATCGGCGCTGGAGCAAAAAACTGACAAGTCAACGCACCTGCAAACAGACTGTGCATGCCCGTCACGGGGTCACAGACTGACATGGCATTCCACGTATCGCCATGATAGCCAGAGCGGATGGTTGCAAATTTATTTTTAGCCGTGTTGCCTTTGGAGTATTGGTACTGAATGGCCATCTTCATAGCTACTTCAATAGACACCGAACCAGAATCGCTGTAAAAAATGTGTTTCAGGTTTTGCGGTACGATGGAAAGGAGGTTCTCAGCCAACTTCACCGCAGGCTCATGAGTGATGCCTCCAAACATGATGTGCGACACGCGGTGCAACTGCTCCTCAATGGCTGCATTCATCACAGGGTGATTGTAACCATGAATACACGCCCACCACGACGACATGCCGTCTATCAGCTTGCGTCCGTCTTCCAGTTCGATATAAACTCCGCTAGCACCTTTAACTGGATAAACAGGCAGAGGATCAATCATCGAAGTATAAGGGTGCCAGATGTGCTCCCTGTCAAAATTGGTATTAATACTCATCATCGTTTTGATATTTAGTTGACTGTAATCTTTTGACAAGTTTATAGACTTATGACTTCAGACCTTTGTCTATTGACTTATTTAACATTCAAATCCTGCCTTGCGAAAATTCACCACATCCTCGTGCATTTTGGTACCAATGGTGGTAAGCAGGTCGCCAATCAATGCTGCATTCATGCCTGCTTTGAGTGCTCGTTCTTGCATGTGTTGAATTTTTATCCGTCCAGATGCAAACCGAATGCCCGACCGCGGATTGACAAAGCGGAACATGGCAAAGGTGGTGAGTATCTCGTCGTCGGTAATTGGCTCAGCGTTTTGTAGATCGGTACCCGGGATGGCACTCAGCAAATTGAGCGGAATGGATTCGATGTTGAGCGGCTGGAGTGTCATCGCCATTTCTACGCGCTGCTCCATGGTTTCGCCCACGCCAATAATGCCACCACAACAAAGCGTCATGCCCAGTTCGCGAGCTGTGCGCAGCGTTTCCAGCTTTTCTTCAATGGTGTGTGTGGAGCAAAGTTTAGGGAAAAGTGATGGAGCTGTTTCAATGTTGCAATGGTACATTTTAACCCCTACTGCTTTGAGCTTTTCCAGTTTGGGTTTATCTACGAGTCCCATGGACGCACACAGGTGGATGTCGTTGGTTTTGGCTATGTCTTCGTAGATTTTGCAGAGCTTGTCGAGGTTGGTGTGGGAGATGTCTCTGCCGCTGGTGACGAGTGAGAATTTGTGCGCTCCAGCATTTTTATTGATTTGAGCTTGTTTTACAGCTTCTTGGTGGTCTATCAGTTCATAGACTTTCACGTTGGTTTTGTAGTAGGCCGACTGTGAGCACCATTTGCAGTCTTCACTGCATTTACCAGATTTTGCATTCATGATGGTGCAAAGATCCATCCTATTGCCACAGAAATGAAGGCGGAGGCGGTTGGCAGCCGCATAAAGTGTTTCTTTGTCTGCTTCGAGTGCCAGCCACAGGGCTTCTTGCTCGTTGATCAGACCACCAGAAAGCACTTTCTCCTCTAATTGAGAAACGCTATACATACTTTTCAATGATTTTTTAGTTTTTGGAGTTAATCCTTGGGTGATGGAAGTAGCACATTCGGATATCACCACCTCGTTGTGACGTGACACAAACACAGCATAACCTTTTCTAGACCAGCGTCTAAAGTATATAGGTGATTTGTGTAAGGTAGTGGTTTGTTGGAACATGCACTATTTGATTAAATGAAGTGCAAAGGTAAGGCTTTGAATGGAGAATGAGAAGAAGATTGACAAAAAGATAATGTGATTTTTATGTTTATTGGATACACCCCCATCACTTTATCCTCTATTTTACTGAAAAATATCAACTTTTTACTGATAAAATTTGGTGGATTAGTACATTAATCCTATGTTTGGAGATTATAAAAATCAATCATTAATCTTTTAAAGTCTTTATTCAACTATGAAAACAAGTAAATTATTTATTTCCTGCCTTGCGTTAGGGCTATTGAGTTGGAGTTGTGCGAAAAATGACAAAGACATCACACCGACACCGACACCGACTCCAGTTACTGTAAAATCAGAACTTACTCAAAATGCATCTGAAGTTAGTACAGCCATCACTCAAATCTATGCTACAAAGGCTTATGATATGATGAGTAGTTCTGATACTATTGGTGTTAAGGAATATAATTCCACCGTTCAATTAGCTCCAAAATCATTCGTTGGGTTGCAAAAAGTTACGCCAATTCCAATGAGCGAGTATCAAAGAATTGACATGGCTGACATTGTAGGGACTTATAAATCAATTGTAGTTACCAACTTACCAATGCAATTTCTAGGCTATCCGTTGACTGGAAGATTTATCGACAGTCATTTCAAAAAAACATCTTCCACCCCTACCAATGCGTTGGTATTGAATATCCCCGAAAGAAGAATCAAGAACTTAAATCTCCTATTTGATGATGTTACAGAAACAACCACTTATGAGTATTCATTGTCTGTGACAGATTATCTAAGAAAGTTCAATACAAAAACATCTAACGATACCTGTACATTCAAAACCAGCATCACTCACAATGGTACAAATGCAGGAACTTATGAGTTTTCGTATGTGTTTAATGGCAAATATGCCACTGCTGGATCTGCTAAATACACTTTCCCGAATGGCATTACCGCTAAGGGAGAAGTCACTGAAAGTGAAACAGAAAAATCAGTTACCTACACATTATTCAACACAAGCAAAACTTTGTTTGTAGAGCAATTCACAGGGACTAAGGCTACACCAAATGCGATTGAATTATCAGAGAAATCATATTCTATATCATTTGGAAAAGTGAAGCTAGAAAGATTAAATGGCAGCAAAGAGTTGAGTTCATTGAAAGTCTATCTGGATGGAGTACAACAAACCAAAGCAACAGTAGAGTTTGTAACCATCGTGTCAATTTCAGACACCAAAACCAAACCTAGCTATGACATCCGATTGACATTTGACGATGGAACCACAGCTTCACTCAACACCTTGGCCGGAACAGAAACTCTTCCTAAAGTTAGAGGTCTATTCAATATCCTCAATCGTTCGTACATTGGCCTACACCTAGTTAATCGTGCAGCATTTGATATTTGGAGTGTAAATTTCCTTGGACAACGCCCGCAATAATTTTATCAGATTTGAATATGAAACAGAAGAGGAAGTAGTAGCTTCCTCTTCTGTTTTTCTAATTCTTACATACACTAACAGAGTGAATTTCAAAAAGATAAACATACAACTGGTCGAATACCTGGCTTTTACGCTGATATGGGCGGGCGTATTCGGCACACCATTTTTTATTCACAAGCATTTTGGAGATGTTCAGTGGGATAGAATGATTGATGATTGGATCAATATCTCATTTTTTTTCATTGTCTTTATTCTAAATTCATACTGGCTGGTTCCAAGGTATTTGTTTAAAAGAAAATACCTTATTTACATTAGTTCCATCGTACTTATGATTGCCATCCTGATTGGTGGAAATTTAATGATAGACCACTTCAGACGATCAAATGAGCCAGTCTCCATGCCACCCATGGAACTTGGTCCTGGCATGCCGCCCATGGAGCTTGGCTCTAAAATGGCTCCACCTATGGGATTCAGGCCATCACCACCACCCCATGAGGAAAAACCGTTTTTCATGGTGCTGATTGAGGATTTGATTATTTCATTACTGGTGATAGGAGCAAGTACTGCATTCAAGATGATGTCGCAGTGGATCAATGAAGAAGACAAACGGAAAGATATAGAGAAGGAACAGTTGAAGACAGAACTAGCACTACTCAGACATCAGGTAAGTCCACATTTCTTTATGAATACGCTAAACAATATTCATGCCCTGGTGGATATTGATACCACTACAGCCAAAGACGCCATCATCCGCCTTTCTACTTTGATGCGCTACATGCTGTACGACACGGCACAGGGTCACACCAGCCTGCCCAAAGAAGTTGAATTCATTCGAAGTTATATTTCATTGATGCAACTTAGGTTTTCTAAAAAAGTAAAAATTAGTATCGAATTGCCAGCACAAATTCCTGATATTCAGATACCGCCCATGATGTATATTTCATTTTTGGAAAATGCATTCAAACACGGAGTAAGCTATCAAGTGGAATCGTATGTAATATTTAAGTTGGAGATAATAGATAAACGGCTGAACTGTCAAATAAAAAACAGCAAACACAAGATAACTCAAGAAATTGATAAAGAATATTCTGGTATAGGGCTTTCAAATATCAAAAAAAGCCTAGAAATCCTTTTTAAAGATGATTATGTATTGGAATTAAACGACGAACCATCTTACTTTGAAGTGAACCTGAGCATACCCATCAATATCTAAAGAAACCTATGAAAATTAAATGTTTAGCAATAGACGATGAGCCTCTTGCACTGCAGCAGATAAAGGCATACATCGAAAAAACACCCTTTCTGGAAGTGGTGGCACTGTGTCAGAGTGCATTCGAAGCAGTTGACATACTAGCTACTAAGGAAGTGGATCTAATGTTTGTGGACATCAATATGCCCGACTTGAATGGGATGGACTTTGTGAAATCACTGACCGCAGCTCCTCAAGTTATATTTACAACAGCCTACAGTGAATATGCGCTGGAAGGGTTTAAGGTGGATGCACTGGATTACATACTCAAACCTATAAGTTATGAAGTATTCCTCAAAGCTGCTACCAAAGCCAAAAACTGGTTTGAACTGAACCAACGTCAAGCGGAGACAATTGAAACAAACCAAGGGTGCTTATTCGTCAAATCGGAGTATCGATTGATACGTGTGCAACTGGCAGATATCCGATACATTGAAAGTGCGAATGAGTACATTCAGATTCACATCATCAATCAAAAGCCTATTTCTACGCTGCTGAGACTGAAAAACATTGAGGAGCAACTTCCAAAAAACAAGTTCATGCGGGTGCATCGCTCTTTCATTGTCAATCTGGATCATGTGAATGTGATAGAACGTAACCGCATCGTCTTTGACCAAAAGCTGTTTATTCCCATCGGGGAACAATACAAAGAAGCATTTCAAGCATTTATTGATCGTACATTTCTGGCTTAGCGATGGATTATAAGTAGTTACAAGGAACTTAGTTCCAAGCTACAAGATTGATTATGTTATGGTTAGTAAGTGAAAATACAACCATAATTCTTTAAATATACTTATAAACTACGAACTCACTCTAAAGAATAAAACTACTTTTAGAGTGGGTTCGTAGCATTTCATACATGACTAAGCCTTTTGAATACATTTTGATTCAGAAGGGTTTTTGTGTACTTTTGTCCGTTCGAGGCTTGAATATTCGGCATTGTAAACTTTATGTAATGTAGTTCTGTTATTTTGGGTACAGAGAAAGTAGTTGTCTTTATTCTTTCATCAATACAGACCTAAATATGGCATACATCATCAAAGTTCATGGACGAAATGAGACTACTGAGAAAATCATGAGTCAGATACTTCAGTTGGCTGAGCAGCACGACTTTATTGATGCTTTTAGCGAAGAACATAGTGAGGTAGGAGAAGTCAACGAAATAGATGAACGACTGGATTATTTAGCGAAAAACAATATTGAGCAACTAAAAAAACTTGCTAAATGCGAATTAATCCGACGAAAAATGAGTTACAAACGCATTACCAAATTTCCGCCATCTTCGGCTTATACCGATTTAGCCACAAGGGCTAGCTTGTTTTCAATTGATAATAATGAACACCAATAACACATGAGTTACACCCCTCACACTCCCAATACACTTGGGCTTATACAGCTTAACAACATTGATTTAAAGGAATTAGTACCCTATATCGACTGGACGTTTTTCTTTATGGCATGGCGCCTAACTGGCAAGTTTGAAGACATAGCCACTGCAGCACACTGCGATGGTTGTAAGGTCACTTGGTTGCAAAAATACTCGTTGGATGATAGACCCAAAGCCGAAGAAGCACTCAAACTATACAAAGATGCTTCTGAAATGCTTCTGACTTTTTACAACGAAAAAGTGCTCACAGTGAATGCCAGTTTTGGGATGTTCAATGCCTTTGCAAAAGACGACGATATCTACATCAAGGACAAAGACCAGACCATCGTCATACCAACACTCCGCCAGCAACATCATTCTACTGATGGGTTTTGCTATGCGTTGGCGGACTTTGTAGCTCCTGCCGAAGATTATGTGGGAGCGTTTGTTACCACGGTGATAGGCGGTGAGGCGTTTGCTGAGAAATTCGAAAAAAAGGATGATATTTACCAGTCCATTTTGGTCAAAACACTCTGTGACCGCATAGCCGAAGCAGTGGCTGAATGGTTGCACTTCAAGGTGAGGAAAGAATATTGGGGGTATGCGGCTGATGAAAATCTCAGCATTAGCGACATGCTCAAAACCCGATTTAGTGGCATTCGTCCAGCAGTGGGTTATCCGTCCTTGCGCGACCAGTCCATTATATTCACCCTTGCACCTTTATTGAAATTTGAGAGCATAGGCGTGGAGCTAAC
>CAIUKZ010000418.1 GCA_903899865.1 uncultured Bacteroidales bacterium
CGTCGAGTCGGGACAAGCAATCTGATCTCTAAAAATCAATATTAACAAACGAAACACTCATGCCCAGAATAATGACTTCGAACGCAGAAGGGCATGATTGTAAAATAGAAACGTCTCTCTATTCCCCCGCAGTTTATCCCGTGATAAACGGGAGGGGTTAGGGGGCTAAATAATAAACACATGAAAGTAGATGTACTTTTGGGTCTCCAATGGGGTGACGAAGGAAAAGGTAAGGTGGTAGATGTACTCACTCCTAATTACGATTTGATTACACGTTTTCAAGGTGGCCCAAACGCAGGTCACACCTTAGAATTTGAAGGCAAGAAATTTGTATTGAGATCAATACCTTCTGGCATTTTTCAGGGCGACAAGGTGAATGTGATTGGTAATGGTGTAGTGCTTGACCCAGCACTGTTTAAAGCTGAGGTTGATGCATTGAAAGCATCGGGGCATCCGCTTACCGAGCGATTGAAAATATCAAAGAAAGCTCATTTGATATTGCCTACTCACCGTTTGCTGGATGCAGCTTATGAGTCGGCAAAAGGGGAAGGTAAAATTGGAACAACCGGAAAAGGCATTGGACCAACTTATACTGATAAAATAAGTCGTAACGGTGTTCGTGTAGGTGATATTCTTCATAATTTTGACGAAAAATACCAAGCGGCAGTGGCACGTCATAAGCAGATTTTATTACAATATGACTTTGCGTATGACTTAACCGAATTGGAAAAAGCATGGTTCGAAGGCATAGAATGCATTAAGGAATTTGATTTAATAGATAGCGAGCATTTTGTTAATGACGCACTTCGTTCAGAAAAAAGAGTCCTTGCAGAAGGTGCACAAGGCACTATGTTGGATATAGACTTTGGTTCGTATCCTTTTGTAACATCGTCCAACACCATTTGCGCAGGTGCATGTACCGGTTTGGGCATTGCTCCCAATACTATCGGTGATGTGTTTGGTATTTTCAAAGCCTATTGTACTCGTGTGGGCAGTGGTCCATTTCCAACAGAGCTATTTGATGAAACGGGTGACCAAATGCGAAATATTGGTTGTGAATTTGGTTCGGTAACAGGGCGTCCGCGTCGTTGTGGATGGATAGATTTAGTGGCATTGAAATATGCCATCATGGTAAATGGTGTCACTCAGCTCATTATGATGAAAAGTGACGTGATGGATACCTTTGAGACCATCAAGGCATGTGTAGCATATAAAATCGATGGAGAGGAAGTAGAGCAATTTCCTTTTGACCTGAATGATGGTGCTGAACCAGTGTATGTAGAACTCGCTGGTTGGCAAACAGACATGACACAGATGCAAAGTGAAGATGAATTTCCCGAAGAGTTTAATGCCTATGTTTCATTTTTGGAACAAGAGCTTGAAGTGCCTGTGATGATAGTTTCCGTGGGCCCAGATCGTGCACAAACCATCGTCAGATACCAAGAGGCATAACGTATTAAGGCTTCGTAGTTCAGCTGTATAGAACGTCAGATTCCGGTTCTGAAGGTCGCGGGTTAGAATCCCGCCGAGGTCACTATATTTTCAACGCAATTATCCAAAAGGAGGATGATTGCGTTTTTTTGTTACGCCAGTTAGTTATGAATAACACAAATTCTCTCCAATATAATGATCCCTTGAATTCACACTCAAGACACTTTCCTACCCTAAAAGCTAACAATCTTTTATATTTCACAGTATAAGAAATAGCTAAGTAGTTTAAAATAATTATTGTTATATTTGTCAATTTTCTTGTCTATCTCAATAATTTTGATTATATTTGTCTTATAATCAACCATATATGAGAATAGCAACATTAAGTTCTGCAGAAAGAGAACATCTAGAATATTTGCAAAAACACAGTACAAATTCAGTTGAGCGCAACCGTAGTTTGTGTCTGTTGTTATCAAGTCAAGGTAATTCCATGCA
>CAIUKZ010000419.1 GCA_903899865.1 uncultured Bacteroidales bacterium
ACCTCTTTGAGCCGTTTCCTTCCTTGGTCAGGATGTGAGGGTTTGAAGTTTTGATAGTTTTCGTTCCCTTGCATCAATTTATCCATCACTGTTTGATTTTCATTATTGCACTCCTTTTTAGAGCAACTTAACAAAACTACAACTATCAAACTGCTTAATAATACCGAATTTATTTTCATACTTGTTAATTTTAATGCAAATATACGACAATTTGATTTGTTTTAGACCAGAATACTTGTTTTTAACTATCCAGACAATCTTATTGTTGATGTTGAATGTGCTAACAACATAATCTTAAATATTCATAAATATACCCATTTGTCGGTATTTGAGTGAGTGTTTCAATGCTGTTACTTTGCATCATCAATTTATATTCAATTTAAATAAACTTATTATGAGACAACTTTTATTTATTCTAGTAAGCTTTTTAGCTATTTCAAACATCACAGCACAACAACTTGACAGCACCTGGACATTCAATGGGAATAATGGTTATAGCAACAGTGCAACACGATTATTGAACACCAACGGCAATCTTGTTATCGGTGGTTATGCCGAAGGTCACTACAATCAACCGTTTTCTGGTAATAAAAGGTACAACGGTTCATTGGATGTACACAGGGTGGTGATGCTTCTAGGTTATAATTTTAGTTCCAAAACGCAATTCATTTCTGAAATAGAATATGAGCATGTCAAAGAAGTATATGTAGAACAAGCTTTTATTCAGCACAAGCTAAATCCGTATATGAACTTTAGAGCGGGTCTGATGCTTATACCAATGGGTATTATTAACGAATATCATGAGCCTACCACTTTTAATGGAGTGGAGCGACCCATAATTGATGGAAAAGTAGCGCCAACCACTTGGAGAGAGATGGGAATTGGTTTTAGTGGAGCTATCACCTCACTCAATTTAAAATATCAAGCATATCTTGTCAATGGATTTAATGGATATGATGGTGCCAATTTAATACTCAATGGTAAAGATGGATTTAGAAAAGGAAGACAACAAGCTGCAGAGTCATACATTAGCGCTCCAAATTATACTGCTAAAATTGAATACTACGGCATTCGTGGTTTGAACTTAGGCTTGTCTGGCTATTTCGGAAATTCTCAAAGTAAAATGTTCAACGGTATTGATAAATCAAATGTTGCTGCCAATAAATCTGCCGACTCCACAACTATTGGAATAGCTATGCTAGGATTGGATGCACGTTACAGACTTAAAGGGCTTCAACTTAGAGGTCAATTGTATTATTCTTCAATTTCGAATACTGAGCAGTATAACTCTTTCAAAGGAAAGAAAAATGACTTAGGAAGCGCCATGCTAGGATATTATGCAGAAGCTGGATACAATGTGTTTCAAGGAATAAGATCAATCAAAACTGAACTTGTTCCATTTGTAAGGTATGAAATGTATGATACACATTATGCTACAAGTGGTGGGTTAGCAAAAAATCTAGCATATAACAACAACATCATCACTTCGGGTATCACCTACAAACTAACTAATGGAGCGGTATTGAAAGCTGATGTTCAATTTATTAAGCCTGCTAATGGTTCTTATACTCAAACTTTTAACGCAGGTATAGGTGTAACTTTCTAATAGAACACTTTGAAAAAGTAATTTGGATTATATTGTCATCTAATCTTTTTTAAACAGATGACAATATAATTCGTACTTAAAGGATTAAGTTTATTATTTAATTAAATATGAGAGCATTATCATTCATATTCGTTTTTACTTCATTGATGTCATTCACTCTTACTGCCCAAGATAGTGAGTTGAAAATACCAACGAAACAACTTTCAAAGTTTTTTGAAAAAGGATATGTGTTGGAAGTCGTTTCTATTCCAAGCAATCTACACAAACTTTCGGAAGGCACTTATTATCATGTAACCCATCCTACGAATTTTGCAACGAACGCGTATGTTTATATCGGTAGAGTCAAAACCTGTAGGGCAGGAGGGTGCAACATTCAAAACACCTCGTCAAACGGGAATAGTGAGTATTTTGATTATTTCATCATTTACAATCATTACCTGGTCATACAATCAGTTTCTATCTACGACTACCAAGCTACGCATGGTTATGAAATGACCAACTCTACCTGGCTCAAACAATTTAAAGGCTATGATGGCACCAAAGAATTGGTATATGGTGAAGATATTGATGCCATTGCAGGGGCAACTATCTCAGGCAATGCTGCTTTGGCTGACATTGAACACAAAACCAAGTTGTTAAAGCAGATTTCTGCTAAAAAACTGTAAACAGGAGGGTGCTTTACTTTTCTACTTTTTCTAACTCTTTTGATTTGTCATGCTCTAATTGCAGTTCATCAAATGTACTGTTGTCAGGCAATTGAACCTGATTTCTCAGATGAAATTATTGATTCTGCCACCATTACGCATAACGGATTAAAAAGAGAGAAGGTTAAGTAATGGCCTCTGAATTAATGAGCAA
>CAIUKZ010000420.1 GCA_903899865.1 uncultured Bacteroidales bacterium
ATTTCAAATTTGAATCCTGCTGAAGGTGGTAAACCGGTTCGCGTGGGTCGCAAATTGAATGAAGAAGGAAAATTAGTGCGTATTTCTAAAAAATCAGGAGGAGAGATTTAAGAATGAATACAGCAAATTTTAAACAAGATTACAGAGAACGTATCGTTCCGATCTTAATGAAAGAGTTTGGTTACAGCTCAGTGATGCAAACACCAAAACTAGAAAAAATCGTTCTTAATCAAGGATTAGGAATGGCAGTAGCTGATAAAAAAATCATCGAAGTAGCTATCAATGAGATGACTACTATCACAGGTCAAAAAGCAGTTGCTACTTTGTCTAAAAAAGACATTTCAAACTTCAAACTTCGTAAGAAAATGCCTATCGGTGTTCGTGTTACATTGCGCGGAGAAAGAATGTATGAGTTTTTGGAACGTTTGGTACGTGTAGCGTTGCCACGTGTTCGTGACTTTAAAGGAATTGAAAACAAATTGGACGGACGTGGAAACTACACGCTTGGTATCCAAGAACAAATCATTTTCCCCGAAATCAATATCGATGGCATTACTCGTCTGTTGGGTATGAACATCACATTTGTAACAACAGCTGCAACCGACGAAGAAGGTTTTGCATTGTTGAAAGAATTCGGATTACCATTCAAAAAAAACTAATTTAGAATACAATGGCAAAAGAATCAATGAAAGCCCGTGAGGTAAAAAGAGCCAAACTGGTTGCTAAATATGCTGCAAAACGTGAAAAGTTTATCGCTGAAGGCAATTACGATGCACTTCAATCGATCCCAAAAAATGCTTCACCTGTACGCTTGCATAATCGTTGCAAAATTACTGGTCGTCCAAAAGGTTATATGCGTCAATTTGGAATCTCACGTATCCAATTCCGCGAAATGGCTTCAAACGGATTAATTCCAGGAATCACCAAATCAAGCTGGTAGAACCCCCTGCCCCTAAAGGGGAGAACACAGAAAGTTTTACTTGAAAAAAAATTAAATCAATAGTTCTTGAAAGTCCCTCATCAGGGGATATAAGGGGCTTTAAATATTGTCTCGAATGTCGAGATTAATTTAAAATCATTAATATGACAGATCCAATAGCAGATTATCTAACTCGATTGAGGAACGCTATTAAAGCAAATCACCGCGTGGTGGAAATTCCAGCATCGAACCTTAAAAAGGAATTGACCAGAATATTGCTTGAAAAAGGCTATATTCTTAACTACAAATTTGTAGAAGAAGGTCCACAAGGCACTATCAAGATTGCCTTGAAGTATGACACAGTTAACAAGGTTAACTCTATCAAAAAATTAATCCGAGTATCTACACCTGGTCTTCGCCAATACGTTGGTTACAAAGAAATGCCACGTGTATTGAATGGCTTGGGTATTGCGATTGTTTCTACTTCTAGAGGTGTAATGACCAACAAAGAAGCACTTGACTTAAAAGTAGGTGGTGAAGTTATTTGTTATGTTTATTAATCGTAGAGGAGGAAAGTAATATGTCAAGAATTGGAAAATTACCTATCAATGTACCTGCCGGTGTTACTATCTCGGTTCAAGATACAGTAGTTACAGTTAAAGGGCCTAAAGGCACTCTAACTCAAAATATAGATCCAAATATCACTGTAGCAGTTGAAAACAATGTATGTACAGTGACTCGTCCGGATGATGAGAAGCAAAACCGTGCATTCCATGGTTTGTACCGTTCATTGATTCAAAACATGGTGACAGGAGTATCTGAAGGTTACAAAAAAACATTAGAATTAGTGGGTGTTGGATACCGTGTATCAAACCAAGGTCAAGTCCTAGAATTTGCGTTGGGATACACTCACAATATCTTTTTGAGTCTTCCTTCAGAAGTTAAAATCGAAACTAAGAGTGAGCGTAACCAAAATCCAGTAGTAATTTTGGAAAGTTGTGACAAACAATTAATCGGCCAAGTATGTGCTAAGATTCGTTCGTTCCGCAAACCAGAACCATACAAAGGAAAAGGTGTGAAATTCGCTGGTGAAGTAATTCGCCGCAAAGCAGGAAAATCTGCTGGTAAATAATTTACGTAAACTTGTGAAATTATGTCAACAAATTTAGAAAGAAGAACAAGAATAAAAGCCCACATTCGCCACAAAGTGGCAGGAAGTGTTCAAAAACCACGTCTAACAGTATTCAGAAGTAATACACAAATCTACGCTCAATTGATTGATGACGTAACTGGTGTGACACTTGCTTCGGCATCATCATTAGGTGTGAAAGACAAAGTAACTAAAACAGAACAAGCTGCAAAAGTAGGCGCTTTAGTGGCTAAAGTTGCTCAAGAAGCCGGAATTACAGAAGTGGTGTTTGACCGTAATGGTTATTTATATCACGGTAGAGTTAAACAATTGGCTGATGCTGCTCGCGAAGCTGGTCTTAAATTTTAATCAAGCATGGCAACAAATATGAATAAAGTTAAATCGACCAACGATTTAGAATTGAAAGACAGATTAGTAGCTGTTAATCGTGTAACAAAAGTTACAAAAGGTGGACGTACATTTAGTTTTTCGGCAATCGTTGTAGTTGGAAATGAAGATGGTATCGTAGGATGGGGACTTGGTAAAGCTGGTGAAGTAACTGCTGCTATCGCAAAAGGAACAGAGGCTGCTAAGAAAAACTTGATTAAAGTACCAGTATTAAATGGCACTATCCCTCACGAGCAATACTCAAAATTTGGCGGTGCACAAGTATTTATCAGCCCTGCATCTCACGGTACAGGAGTAAAAGCTGGTGGTGCGATGCGTGCCGTACTTGAAAGTGTTGGAGTTACTGACGTATTAGCAAAATCTAAAGGTTCGTCAAATCCACATAACCTTGTAAAAGCTACTATCGTTGCTTTGGGTGAATTAAGAGATGCACACACTGTTGCACAAAACAGAGGTATTTCATTGGATAAAGTATTTAACGGATAAAACTCAGAAAATGGCAACTATAAAAATAAAACAAGTACGTAGCAAAATCAAATCTCCAAAGGATCAAAAATTAACCTTAGAGGCTCTTGGTTTGAAAAAAATGAATGCCGTAGTTGAACATGAAGCAACCCCTCAAATATTGGGCATGGTAGCAAAAGTGAAACACTTGGTAGAAGTGATTAATTAATATTTTCTTAGACTTTTTAAATCATAAGATATGAACTTAAGTAATTTAACCCCTGCACAAGGTTCAGTTAAAACTAGAAAAAGAATTGGTCGCGGTACTGGTTCTGGTTTAGGTGGCACCTCCACAAAAGGACACAAGGGACAAAAATCTCGTTCGGGTTACTCAAAAAAAATCGGATTCGAGGGTGGTCAAATGCCAATCCAACGCCGCTTACCAAAATTTGGTTTCAAAAACATTAACCGTGTAGAATTCAAAGCAATAAACTTGGATACCATTCAAGCATTAGCGCAAACCAACAGCCTATCTAAAATAGGTCTAGCCGAACTGAGAGAAGCTGGATTTATTTCAAAAACAGCTTTGGTTAAGATTCTTGGCAAAGGTGTTTTGACAGTGAAAATTGAAGTGGAGGCTAACGCATTTTCAAAAACGGCAGAAGACGCAATTGTTGCTGCAGGTGGAACCGTAGTAAAATTATAATTGCATGAAACGAGCACGACAAATAAATCCTGAATCACAAGGAGATATTTTTAAGTGCGAGTTCCATCTGACAACTAAAAAACAATTATAAACAGATGAAAAAACTCATTGAGACTATTTCTAATATCTGGAAGATTGAAGACCTTCGTAGCAGATTGATTACCACTTTCCTTTTAGTTGTGATTTATCGTTTCGGATCGTATGTTGTTCTACCGGGTATTGACCCAACAGCTTTGACAGCCCTGCGTGCACAAACCAGTGGTGGATTGTTAGCCTTGTTGGATATGTTCTCTGGTGGTGCATTTGCCAATGCTTCGGTGTTTGCATTGGGAATTATGCCCTATATTTCTGCATCCATTGTAATACAGTTACTAACTATCGCAGTACCGCATTTTCAAAAAATGCAACGCGAAGGTGAAAGTGGACGTCGCAAAATGAATCAATATACTCGCTATCTAACCGTAGCCATACTATTGATGCAAGGTCCATCTTACCTTATCAATTTGAGTGTTCAGTTAGCTCAAGCTGGTTCAGCTATTCCAAGTGGAACTATCTTTGTGATTACGTCTACACTTATTCTTTGCGGTGGAAGTATGTTTGTAATGTGGCTTGGCGAGCGCATCACTGACAAAGGAATCGGAAACGGTATCTCGTTTATCATCCTTGTAGGTATCATATCTCGTTTCCCAGGTGCAATCATCAAAGAGTTTGCTTCTCGTCTAGGCGATGCAGGTGGTGGTTTGGTGATGTTTTTGGGTGAATTGATATGTTTACTTTTAGTGATTGCGGCATCTATCATGCTTGTACAAGGCACACGTAAAATACCTGTACAATATGCAAAACGAGTAGTAGGTAATAAACAATATGGCGGTGTGCGTCAGTACATCCCGTTGAAAATCAATGCTGCTGGTGTAATGCCTATCATTTTTGCTCAAGCAATCATGTTTATTCCAATTACATTAGCTGGATTTTCTAAGTCACAAGCGTTTAGTGGATTTGTAGGTGCATTTATGAATAACACAGGCTTTTGGTACAATGCAGTATTTGCATTATTAATCATTGTCTTTACCTATTTCTATACTGCAATTACAGTGAACCCACACCAAATGGCTGAAGAAATGAAACGCAACAATGGATTTATCCCAGGCGTAAAACCAGGTAAAAAAACTGCTGAATACTTAGACCTTATCATGTCGCGTATCACACTACCAGGTTCTATATTTTTGGCTCTTGTAGCCATTATGCCTGCATTTGCATCATTGGTAGGAATCAATCAACAGTTTGCACAATTTTTTGGAGGCACATCCTTGTTGATTCTTGTGGGTGTGGTACTGGACACATTGCAACAAATTGAGAGTCACCTGTTGATGCGTCATTATGATGGATTGTTGAAATCAGGTAGAATCAAAGGTCGCACTGGTGGTACAGCAGCAGCTTACTAATTTAGAATAGAAAGATGATTTTTTTAAAATCAGATGATGAAATAGAATTACTTCGTGAAAGTAATCAAATCGTGGCTAAAACGTTAGCCGAGGTAGCAAAGCTAATTAAACCGGGAGTTACAACTGCCCAGCTTGATAAGATTGCCGAGGAGTTTATCCGTGACAATGGTGGTGTCCCAGGTTTCTTGGGCTATCATGGTTATCCGAACACGCTTTGTACATCTGTCAATGAGCAAGTGGTGCATGGTATTCCCTCTGATAAGGTAATTCTACAAGATGGCGACATTGTATCGGTGGATTGTGGTGTTTTTAAGAATGACTTTCATGGCGACTCGGCTTATACATTTTGTGTAGGTGAGGTGAAGCCAGAAATTGTTGCACTTTTGAAAGCAACCAAAGAATCTTTGTACAAAGGCATCGAAAATGCTATCGAAGGAAAGCGTTTAGGAGATTTGGGCAATGCAATACAGACTTATTGCGAAGAACGTGGCTACAGCGTAGTACGTGAAATGATAGGTCATGGTGTAGGTAGAAAACTACACGAAGCACCCGAAGTACCAAATTATGGTAAAAAAGGAAATGGCATCATGCTCAAATCAGGTATGACCATTGCCATCGAACCAATGATAAATATGGGAAGTAGAAATCTAGTTTTCGAAAAAGACGGATGGACCACACGAACCATAGATAGAAAACCATCAGCACACTTCGAGCACTCGGTAGTTGTGAGAAAAGGGAAAGCCGATATATTATCAACATTTGAATACATAGAACAAGTTTTAGGGAACAAAGCAATATAAAAAATGGCCAAACAAACAGCAATTGAACAGGACGGAACGATAATCGAAGCATTATCGAATGCAATGTTTAGAGTAGAATTGGAAAACGGTCACGTAATCACTGCTCACATTTCAGGAAAAATGAGGATGCACTACATCAAAATTTTGCCAGGCGATAAAGTGAAAGTGGAAATGTCACCGTATGATTTGTCTAAGGGCAGAATATCATTCAGATATAAGTAGAGTACCCGTTAAGCTTAAACGAAGAGTGGTTTAAGTGTTGAAAATGAGAAAGAAATTAGTATTAAATAATATTCCAACTATTTAAATGGCTCCAGATAGTTGGTAAGTCCCACACTTGGAGGGATTTGGGGGGCTTTTAATCATTATGAAAGTAAGAGCATCAATTAAAAGACGTACAGACGATTGTAAAATCGTTCGTAGAAAAGGTCGTCTTTATGTAATCAACAAAAAAAATCCTAAGTTTAAACAACGTCAGGGATAAACATTTATCTTGAAAAAAAATTAGTTTATGGCTATAAGAATTGTAGGAGTAGATTTACCTCAAAACAAAAGAGGAGAAGTTGGATTGACTTATATCTACGGAATAGGTCGCAGTAGTGCAAAAAAGATTTTAGAATCTGCAGGTGTTGATATCAACATTAAGGTTAAAGACTGGACTGACGACCAAGCATCTAAAATCCGCGAAATTATTGGAGCAGGATTCAAAGTAGAAGGTGATCTTCGTTCAGAAGTGCAATTGAACATCAAGCGATTGATGGATATTGGTTGCTATCGTGGAGTACGTCACCGTATTGGTCTTCCATTGAGAGGTCAAAGTACCAAGAACAATGCCCGTACACGTAAAGGTAAAAAGAAAACAGTTGCTAACAAGAAAAAAGCAACCAAATAATTAGGTTATTAACTGTTTGCGAATTTTAGAAAAAGCAAAAAAATATTAAGTAATATGGCAAAGAAAACAGTTGCAGCCAAGAAAAGAGTCGTTAAAGTAGATGGAGTAGGTCAATTGCACGTACACTCATCATTTAACAACATTATTGTTACGCTTACTAATGGTGATGGTCAAGTAATATCTTGGTCTTCAGCAGGTAAGATGGGATTCAGAGGCTCAAAGAAAAACACTCCTTATGCTGCACAGATGGCAGCTCAAGATTGTTCAAAAGTTGCATTTGATTTAGGATTGAAAAAGGTGAAAGCCTATGTAAAAGGTCCAGGTAATGGTCGTGAATCAGCTATTCGTACTGTACATGGTGCAGGTATCGAAGTAACTGAAATCGTTGACGTAACACCTCTACCACACAATGGTTGTCGTCCTCCTAAAAGAAGAAGAGTGTAATTTTAAGAAATCTTTTCCTCGTAATTGAATCGGTGATACTATTTAAAAGATTGCAACCAACCCTCTCTGCAATCGCGGCTGAATAAACTGTTACCTTTTTGTAAGCGCGGAATTCATAACCAATTTTAAAAATATAATAGAACAAAATGGCAAGATATATTGGACCAAAGTCAAGAATTGCTCGCAAGTTTGGTGAAGCTATTTTCGGACCAGACAAGGTGTTAGCAAAAAAGAATTATCCTCCTGGACAACACGGTCAAGGTCGTCGTAAAAAAACTTCGGAATACGGTATTCAGTTACGCGAAAAACAAAAAGCAAAATACACTTACGGCGTGTTGGAGAAACAGTTCCGTAACTTGTATGAAAAAGCTCAACGTACAAAAGGTGTAACAGGTGAAGTGTTACTTCAACTGTTGGAGTCTCGTTTGGACAATTTGGTATATCGTTTGGGATTTGCGCCTACTCGCTCAGGTGCTCGCCAGTTGGTAAGTCACAAGCACATCACCGTAGATGGTAAAGTAGTAAACATTGCTTCATGTCACATCCGTCCAGGTCAAGTAATTGCAGTACGTGAAAAGGACAAATCAATGGAAGTAATTCATGCTTCTTTGAATGGATTTAATCACAGCAAATATCCATGGATTGAGTGGAACGCATCAATTTTATCAGGAACTTATTTACATGTTCCAGAACGTGAAGATATTCCAGAAAATATCAAAGAGCAATTAATCGTTGAGTTGTATTCTAAATAATAATTGAAACAATGGCTATATTGGCATTTCAAAAACCCGAAAAGGTTATCATGTTGGAAGCTGACGCATTTCATGGAAAATTTGAATTTCGTCCGCTAGAACCAGGCTATGGTATTACAGTAGGTAATGCACTTCGTCGTATCCTTTTGTCATCATTGGAAGGTTTTGCAATTACTTCGATCAAAATTGAAGGAGTTGACCATGAGTACTCCACTGTACCAGGTGTGATTGATGATGTGACAAACATTATCCTAAACTTGAAACAAGTACGATTCAAACAATTAGTTGAAGATATTGATCATGAGAAAGTAACCTTGAATATTTCTGGATCATCTGCTTTGACAGCAGGCGACTTAGGAAAACAATTTACTGGATTCGAGGTGCTTAATCCAAGTTTAATTATTTGTGAATTAGATCCATCAGCCAATTTTCAAATGGAATTGACTGTAAACAAGGGTCGTGGATATGCTCCTTCGGAAGAAAACAGAGCAGCAAATGCAGAACTGGGTGTAATTCCAATCGATGCAATTTTTACTCCTATCAGGAACGTAAAATATGCTGTGGAAAACTATCGTGTAGAGCAAGTAACTGACTATGAAAAACTAGTCATTGAAATATTTACTGATGGTTCTATACATCCTAAAGATGCGTTGAAGGAATCAGCAAAAATTCTTATTCATCACTTTATGTTGTTTTCAGATGAGAAAATATCTTTGGAAACAAGTGAAGGCGAAGGCAATGATGATTTTGATGAAGAAGTACTTCACATGCGTCAATTGCTGAAAACGAAATTGACAGACTTGGAACTTTCGGTGCGTGCATTGAACTGTTTGAAGGCAGCCGATGTAGACACATTGGGTCAATTATGCAGTTATCACCGTCACGACTTATTGAAATTCCGCAATTTCGGTAAGAAATCGCTAACAGAGTTAGATGAAAAATTAGAAAGCTTGAATCTATCCTTCGGTATGGATATCACAAAATATAAATTAGATAAAGAGTAACAGAGATGAGACACAATAAGAAATTTAACCATTTAGGTCGTAAGACAGCTCATAGAAAGGCAATGTTGTCAAATATGGCATCTTCTCTAATTCAACATAAGAGAATTGCTACCACATTGGCAAAAGCAAAAGCATTACAAGTATATGTTGAGCCTCTTTTGACAAAATCTAAAGAAGATACTACACACTCTCGTCGTACTGTGTTCAGTTATCTTCAAAACAAAGAAGTTGTAACAGAGCTTTTCCAAAATGTAGCTCAAAAGATAGCTGACCGTCCAGGAGGTTATACTCGTATTCTTCGTACTGGTTTCCGTCTTGGTGATAACGCAGAGATGTGTATCATCGAATTGGTAGACTATAACGAAAACATGTTGAAAGAAAAAGCTGCTAAAAAAGCTGCACGTACTCGTCGTTCTACTGCTGCTAAGAAAGATGCTGCTCCTGTGAAAGAGGAAGTAGCTACACCAGTTGTTGAAGAGGTAGCTCCAGTAGTAGCCTCAGAAGAAACTCCTGCTGCAGAGTAATTCGATATTCAGAAAAAGAGAGATTCGAAAGAGTTTCTCTTTTTTGCATTAGGTAAGACCCCTAAAACCAACATTAGAATATAAAATGACCCAAAGTCATTTTATATTCTAATGTTGGTAATGCCGTTGCTTCAACCCAAATTAAGCATTTTCAAATGCTTAATTGCTATCCAATTAGTTGCCAAGGATTTTTTCAAAACCCTTGGACTAATAAGAGCGGGGTTTAAACAAATAGTAATAATGAGACGAAGTCGAAATTGGACTATATTGTTTGTGCAAACGGTATTAGTTTTTAGAGCCCCAGACAAATCCTTGATTATCATCTGGTCCAGTCCCCCTGTAAACACAAAGATTACCGTCATCTTGCATTATTAGGAAATACTGTCCTTGTTGAGATTGAACATTATTCGACCAAAGCAATTGTCCTTTGTTTTTGAAAGAACCATAATAAGTACACAGTGCTCCATTATTTTGCAGTAGAGTAAAAAACTGTCCTCCGGGTCCTGTTTTCATACTTCCCCACACATAACTTCCTTGATTGTCAGGAGTGCCGTTATAGACACAGAGGTTACCATCCGATTGCATTATGACGAAGTAATTTTTGCTTTTGGAAACCAAAACACCACCCAAACCAAGTGGAACATCAGTAGTTAAATAATCAGTATATGGGTTGGGACCTTGTCCAGAAATGCTGTGTGGCCCTGAGTACTTCCAAAGCTGATTCCAATAGGAATTGAGCATCTCACCCACTGCATAATCGCCTTCAATAAGGTAATCAACCTCGGATAAAAAACCTGGATAAAGGTTGTCCGAACCCACAACGTATGCCGAGTCGTCCACAATCATGATTTTAGCATGATTGCCAGGTGCCGATTTAACTTTTGGATAAATGTATCCACTTGCATCCACTACAGCCCATGCCGCACTGCCAATAACTCCTTGCTTAGGCGGTTTTACTGAAAGTGGTGGCTGTTTAAGTGTTGCTGTGTACCCTTCTTTACTCAAGTCTGGCCATTTATAAGTATCACCTTCAATATTATCAGTAGGTGGTACCTGGTCTGTGTAGTAAAATGGTGCAACAAATAATCTATTCAAAGCATTCGCCCTCGTACCATTGGGGTCACTTATTGGTTGGTCAGTAGCCACATCATGATACATATAGTACTTAATGAGTTCAAAAGTTCTTATTGCTCCCGAACCAAATGAGTACTGATCACCCTGAGCTCCAGCTCCTGCATCAAGTGGTGACACTA
>CAIUKZ010000421.1 GCA_903899865.1 uncultured Bacteroidales bacterium
GTAATATTTATTTGAATACAACAATAACCTAATAGTGGAATTATTTCTACATTAGGGAATTGACCTTCTTCAAGTTTACTTCCATCAAATAAATTTATCCTAATAATAATTTCATTTTTGGACGATAAATACCCAAGATATTGACGAGTAAACTTTTTAAGAGTTCTTCTATTTTTTGGAAGTTCTATATGCCCATGTTTATTAGACATCATATACTCTCTAAGTATTTGTTCTGCCACTCTAATATTTTCCTGACTTGGCGTATAACGATTCATCTCGGGAGAATTCCCGAACAGTGATTCTTTTGGGAAAATGTAGCCTTCATAGTTTACCTCTTTTACATATATAACATTTTGTGAATATGTGTAGTTTAGAATGAACAGCAGTATTATAATTGACAATAATATTTTTCTCATTATCACGGGTAATTAATTGGTTGATTGGATGAATCTAATAATCTTGGACCTGTAGGAGCTGGACTTCCTGTTGTTAAATCATATCCATAATTTGTTCTTAAAGGAATACCAACTTGACTTCTTATTAGATTTTCACGATATACTGCTCGCCATTCTGATTTTAGTAAACCATTATATTCATAATTGTATGTGGCACCTATAAATACATTTGTAAAACTTGAAGGATTAACAATGCCACTCTCATCCATCCCACCATAGTGTAACAATCCGCGATTTGAATCACTAGCATGCCCCATTTCATGCCCTAAACCAATAAAAGTAGGTCTTTCAGTTCCTCCAGAAAGGTCAAGACCTCCACTTGATGAATTGGAGTTCCAAAATATAGTACCACCAGAACCATTCGATCCCGCTGTATTTCCTGTCACGGCTTGAACTTCTGCCAGATTCGCTCCTGATTTTAATGAACTATTAGCTTTAAAATCATTATTAGCTGCACTTTTAATAGTGAACACATTTGAAGATGATTGAAGTTCTGTTACCATAGAAGCCCCTTCACTTGTTTTGCCTAAACTGCTTAAAGCATTTACTGTCTTTTTCAAGAAGCCATTCACTTTTCCAGTATAAGCAGACCCATCTTTATTGTAAAGACTACCATTATCATATTTCAAAGTTTCCTTTTTACCAAGCCCTAGAAATCCTGTTCCGTGTTCAATATCAACTTCCCTTCCATCTGAATCTGTAAATCTAACTGGATTGTTGAGACAAAATGCATACGGAGACACTGAATAATACTTCTCTGCCAACGGATCCACAGTCGTCCAACTGGCTAACGCAGGGTCGTATCCTCTTGCACCGTAGTCATACATATTGAGTCCGTGCATGCGGTCCATCTCTTTGCCGTTGTAAAGATAGGTGTTTTTACTTGCACCATCGCTATCTGAGAAATCTGATGAAGTGCTATATTCCATTTCTAATCCCGAAGCATAGTAGTTGGTAGTTTGAGTATTGTACATCGTGCCATTATCATAATACGTTAACAGTGCACGCGTACTTCCCAAGTGGTCTTTGACAAAATAATTGGGCTGCCAGGTGGTGGTGCCATTGATTTGCACTTTGCTCATATAACCTTCTGGGGTGAGTACTTTTTTTAGTTGTCCGTTTTCGTAAATGTAGTTGCCAATATATGTTGTAGTGATGGCATTGTAATAGTCTTGATTTTCAGAAGGGCAACTACTTAATGGATCACCAAATGGGATATTCACTTGACCTATGGCTGTTATATAAGTAGAACTTTTTTTGTTACCATTAGCATCATATCTGTATGTAGAGGTACCCCCGTTCGTAAACTGAATTTTTTTGGGGAGATTTAAGTCATTATATGTAATATATGAAATTCCTTTATTGTAGTCAGCTACAATGTTGCCATTCAAATCATATAAGTACTCATTATCTATACCAGTACCTCCATTCCACATAGCGTGAATTTTATATTTGTTCGGCGAATGGCTCTAGCCTACGTCTAAGCTAAAATAAAAGAGCTCCTGCTTTTAATACTTATCTATTACGCAAGGTTCAGCCTTGCGTAATAGAACAACGTAGGCAGAGCCTACGTTGAATCAAATGGCGCCACTAAGATAATGGATTTGTTAAAAATATTCTTTATAGGACGAAATATCTTTGTGCAAATGAGCATGGAAACATAGGATTTAGCACAAAATTTCGGTTATTCCAACTTTTTTCAAACAAAAACTTATCAAC
>CAIUKZ010000422.1 GCA_903899865.1 uncultured Bacteroidales bacterium
AGGAAAAATGAACGTTGATGACAATGTTGATACGCCAAATGAATATGGCATTAGAAACATCCCAACTATTTTATTTTTCAAAGACGGACAATTGCAAGACAAACAAGTAGGTGCAACTCAAAAGTCAGTATTGGCTGATAAAATCAAAGCTCTTTTGTAGCAACGGACTATAACTTCAGATAAAAATCCTTCACAAGGTCAGTAAACTCTGAAGTGTAATGATGTCTTTCATCGGTTTCAATACATAGTTGTGACACAGATGTAATACATGGAATCAAGCAAAACTCTAATAGCAGACGTTTTGCTTGATTGTTTGGTTTGGTACGCACTTCCACCTTGATTTTACAATAAACACCGACTTTGGCTGCATCTTGAATACATTGCAACCCTTCTTGAATGGGTAGAATGATGGCAATAATTCCATTTGGATGGAGAATAGAAGCCGATAGGGTAATTAACTCTAAGTGGCTGAGACTTTCACCAGTGTGTCTTGCTAGAGAGCGACTCACCGTTGGGGCTTTTAATGAATTGACAAAGTAGGGAGGATTGGAGACAATCAGGTCATACTGGCCAGGATTTTGCAACACAAAATCTTGGAAGGCATGGTGGTGAATGACTATCCTATCACTCCAATCTGAGCTATTGACATTTACTTTGGCTTGTTGGATGGCATCGGCAGCAATATCTACTGCATGAATCGTAGCATGTTGGTTGCGCTGTGCCAGCATAAGTGCAATTAAACCTGTGCCTGTGCCTACATCAAGTATCTTTTGAGCATTTTTCACCGATGCCCAAGCACCCAACAACACGCCATCAACACCTACTTTCATGGCACATAGATCATGAAAAACGGTAAACTGTTTGAAACTAAAATAGGGATTAGGCATTGAATCTATAGGTTACATTTTTCAACGAACTACTTCTTCTGAACGGCTGGCACATCATTGAAAGGCAATTTTGTTTCAGAGCCATTTTGAGGTCCGTTAGGGTTTTTCAGTAAGTATTCGGGACTAGGAGGTGAGCCTTGTTTTCGTGGATTGGCATTCTGATGATTTGATTGGCTCTTAGGTTCCGTGGCAGGGATATTATTAATTGACTTACTGTCAAGAACTTTCTTAACAGCGCTACGATCAAATCGCTTCGTGTCTAAAAGCAAACGTTGATGATAATTAAGAATCTGGCGAACCTCAGCATTCTTACTTTTGATACGCTCCATTGCTTCGATTCTAGTATTAGAAACCTGTCGCATGCGGGCATACTTTAAGTTGATGTCATATATTTGGGCAAACTGGTCGGATGTCAATGCTAGTTCTGATTGCATTCTTTCGGTCTGTTTTATGGCTTCCTGCTCTGGTGTCCTAGTCAATGGAACATTATTCTGAGCATGTACCTCTACGTAGGCACACAACATAATAAGTATTGCTACATTGTAAATAAACCATTTCATTGGTAAAGCATTTAAATAATTTCACCCAATATTCTTTTATTTGTGCCATCTGGGCATTTGGCAGATAACAATATGGGGCAATGACCGTGCCAAAACTCGAACACACACTCTTAATTTCAAGCATTTATGGATTTTCAACACTTCATTCTTCAAAACAGCACAATTCCTGCAATCACAGCTTTCATTCTTGGATTAATGACTACTATCAGTCCGTGTCCACTTTGCACCAATGTAACAGCCATAGGATATCTTAGCAAAGACGTAAGTAGTAAGAAACAAATTATCCAAAATGGGTTCATGTACTCGTTGGGAAAAATCATTGCATTTACTGGTCTTGCATCAATTTTCGTGCTGGGAGGAACTGTTTTGCCTACTCAGCATTTTTTTGAGACATACGGTGAAATGCTTTTAGGTCCATTTTTGATTATTGGCGGACTTTTTATGCTCGAATTTTTCAAATTCCACAAACACACCTCAGACCATCACTCATCAGAAAGCTTTAGTGACAAAATCATCAACAAATCTGTTTCTGGAAGTGCCAAATGGTCACTCCTATTGGGCATCATTTTCTCACTTGCATTTTGTCCTTACAGTGGCGTCCTATATTTTGGAGGTCTGATACCGCTCACTCTGGCAAATTCATACGGACTTATATACGCAGTAATATTTGCCATTGGCACTAGTCTGCCTGTTCTAATTATTTCGTGGATATTAGCTTATAGCATTTCTGGTCTAGGAAGCTTTTACAACAAACTGCAACTGTTCGAAACTTGGTTCAGACGCTCTACAGCAGTTATTTTCATTCTCATGGGCATCTATGTAATAGTAGAGTACTTTTCGCATTACGGGCACGCACATACACATTGACGCACAGTAAGCAGACCCCATAAAGCCTTTGACAATTCACCTACGCCATAATTTCACACAAATCAATCGTGTGAACACATCTGCTATTTATTAAAATCCCTCAATTTAATGTTGGTAAGCACTTTCTTTGTATGCAATGAAAAATCACTGCTCATGATCCAACTGTAATAACCTTGGTCTGTTTTAAGCACATCCGTAACTTTCACGCCTTTGTATTTGCCAAAATTTATAACCTCTTCACCTTTACTATTATAAATTATTCTGCCAGCAAAATCGACATTATTATTTTGAGTGGTAAACTTGGACAAATACTCCACATCATTTACCAGTTCAGGATACCTTTCCAACTGTGCCTTGAGCACCTCGTATGTGGCCAAGGTATCGGCCTCAGCGCCATGAGCATTCACCAAATCTTTATCACAGTAGAATTTGTATGCCGCTGAAAGAGTGCGCTGTTCCATTTTGTGAAAAATAACTTGTACATCCACAAACTTGCGTTTCATCAAATCAATATCAATCTCGGCTCTAAGAAGCTCCTCGGCAAGAAGCGGTATATCAAATCGGTTAGAATTATAGCCCGCCAGATCACAACCTTCAATGTCTTTGACAATTTCCTTAGCTACTTGCTTGAATGTAGGACATTGAGCTACATCCACATCATAAATGCCATGAATGGCTGATGATTCAGCAGGAATAGGCCGCTCTGGATTGATGCGCAACGATTTGGTCTCCTCACGCCCATTGGGGCTGACTTTATGGTACGCTATTTCCACAATACGATCTGTTACTATATTTGTACCGGTCGTTTCTAAATCAAAAAAAACAATGGGATTTTTGAGTTGCAATTTCATACGCAAATAATTGATTGTTGAAGTCATTAAAAACACCATGTCAAACTTACTGTGTATTAAGTTGAAGTCGATGACATGATTGCGAAACTAAAAGTAAAGGTCAAACATCATCGACATTTGACCTTTAATCTATAAATTAAAGATTTGTTTAGTCATTGAGCAACATTGGCATCAACAACATTAGTATTTCCTCGTTTTTATCATTCTCAAAAGGCAATATAAGACCTGCTCTTGAGGCATCAGTCATTTCCATCACAATATCAGACGAATTGATATTGCCTAATATCTCGATTAAAAATGAAGATTTGAACCCAATCTTGATTGGATCGCCTTCAAATTGACAATTGATCCTTTCTTCAGCAGAAATTGAGAAATCAATATCCTGAGCCGAAATATGTATTTCATTGTTTTCAAACGCTAACTTCACTAAGTTGCTTGCCTGATTTGAGAAAACTGAAACACGCTTCAGTGCATTTTGCAAAGTTACCCTGTCAATGATGATTTTATAAGGATTGGAAGATGGAATAACAGCGTTGTAGTTTGGAAAACGACCTTCCAACTGACGACAAATCATGGTATAGTTAGAAAGTTTGAAGTAGGCATTCTTCTTATCAAAACGAATTTCTACATCACCACTTTCTTTAGGAAGAATGTTTTTCAGAAGATTTGCAGGTTTTTTTGGCAAAATAAAGTTTACCGTATCCTCATCATTACCCACCGACACAGAAGTAAATCCAGTAGTACAACGTACCAATTTATGAGCATCAGTAGCTACAATGGTTAATTTGTCGGGCGCAATATCAAAGAAAATACCATTCATCACAGGTCTCAATTCATCATCGGCGGTGCAAAAAATAGTTTTGGATATTCCTGACGATAGAGAAGTAACCGGTAAAACCAACTTGCGAGAATCATCTGCCAACTGTGGCAATCGAGGAAACTCATCGCCATTCTGACCAATGAAATTATATGATCCGTTGGGCGAGGTGATAACCATTGCCAAATTTGAATCATTAATATTGAATGTTAGCGGTTGTTCCGAAAATTCACGAAGTGTATCCACTAGCAACTTGGAAGCGACTGCTACTTTCCCTTCACCCTTTGCCGATTCAACTTCCATGGAGGTAATCAATGTTGTTTCGATATCAGAGGCAGTCATGGTAAGAGTGCTACCCTTCAAATCAAACAAAAAATTATCTAGTATTGGCAACGAGTTCTTGCTGTTTATAACCCTACTAATTGCTTGCAAATGACTTAGCAAGTCTGTACTTGAAACAATAAATTCCATATCGTTAGCATTTGATTTTTACTTGTTCTATTAATTAAACAAATGTAAGAATTTTTTTAAATACTTTCTGTATCTGAAATTTATATTTTTAAAAAAACTACTTCCTATATTTTACATTAATACCATCAATAGATATGAAATACTATCAGCAGAGATCAATTTGTATTTAAAACATTAACAATTTATGTTACAGAACATCATTTACGTATAGGAAAAGGCGTTTCAGGAACTTACATTTGTGAAACAGCAATAATTTAACACCAATTAGCGATTTCAGATACAGTCAAAAAAAGTAATTAACGAAATAAAAACAAACAATTAAACACCCCTTAGAAGCTTAAATCAAAATATCTGATAGTGTAACATGCTTACTTTTTTAGATATTACAATTATCAAACTTAGTATCAGAGAAAACAAGAAACATTTCATTAACCTAGAGTAGGCAACCAATTACAACAGCTTAAAAAACTACTCAATCCATTAAAAAACAAATCATTAACTCTTAACGCCTAATAATGTTTACAAAATTTCAAAACAGGTTTTAAATGTTTCTCCTAAAAAAACATGGAAACAATTTCTTTTTCTTATTAATTGATAGTGAATTATGACAGACTCTATAAACACCCTAAAAGAAAAATCCAAGTTTTTAATGAAGCGGAAAATTGATTCAATAGCAAACAAACACATTTCTAGTATTAATAAACTTGACATCAAGGTATCTGCAAACAATGAAATTTTAATCAATCTGGTCAGCTATGACGAAATGTGCATAGTCTCTGTGTTCGATGCTTGGAACATCATCGTAAAAACTGTAAAAAGTCCAGGCAATGAGATGATAAAAATTCAAGTTCCATCCAAAGGAAAATACACTCTACATTTTCAGTACAACGATGCTATCTTCGTTGACGAAATCACCATTGTTTAATTCTTCACATTACAAGAATTTTTATCAATGTTCAACAATAATTCAAATAATATTTGGATTATTGTTTTTTATGTCGTATGTTTGCGACATAAAACATTAGTATGATTAAAACAGAAGCCTTCGAACCGGAGTTGCAAGAATTGGCAAATTTTGCAAAAGTGATTTCACATCCAGCTAGACTCGCAATTCTTAAATATCTAGCCGAAACTAAAACATGTATCTCTGGCGACATTTCAGATGTTATTCCTCTAAGTAGAACTACAGTTTCGCAGCATTTGAAAGAGCTGAGAGACATCGGATTGATCCATGGCGAAATTGATGGGCTAAAAATCAACTATTGCCTTTGCTGTTCTAGCATATCAGAAAAGTTGCTTTTGTTTGAAACATTTTTTGCACAAATCAAAGACAAACAAATTAATTGCAACCCAACACCTTGAAACAAACATGACAACTAAAATATCAATTATAAACTCATGAAAGTATTAATTCTTTGTACAGGCAACAGCTGCCGTAGCCAAATGGCGCACGGCTTTTTACAATCATTTGATCAGAGCATCACCGTATGTTCGGCTGGCACTCAAGCCTCTGGTAAGTTAAACCTCAAAGCAGTAGCTGCGATGAAAGAAATTGGGATTGACATCAGTCAGCACACATCTGACTCTGTAGAAAAATATCTACATGAAGAGTGGGATTATGTGATTACGGTTTGCGGTGGTGCTAATGAAGAGTGCCCAGCATTTTTCGGAAAAGTAAAGCACCGTCTTCACATCGGATTTGATGATCCGAGTCATGCAGTCGGAACCGAAGAGTTTATCTGGAGTGAATTTACCCGTGTAAGAGACGAAATCAAAGCTGGATTTTACAGCTTTTATGTAGAACAAATCAAACCGCAACTATGAACCCGAAAGACTTAAAACTAGTGGTGCAAGAAAAATATGGTCAGATAGCATCACAATCCAAGCTTCAAAACGAAACATCTTGCTGTGGTGCAACGGGTTGCTGTTCAATAGTGGATTACACCATTTTCAGTGAAAATTATGATGCATTGAAAGGCTACAATGCTGATGCAGACTTGGGATTAGGTTGTGGGATTCCAACGCAATTTGCAAGCATCAAACAAGGCGACAGTGTTTTAGACTTAGGTAGTGGTGCTGGCAATGACTGCTTTGTGGCAAGAGCAATAGTGGGTGAACAAGGCAAAGTCACGGGTCTTGATTTTACAGATGCCATGCTAGAAAAAGCACGTGCTAACAATGCCAAATTGGGTTTTGATAACGTTGAATTTGTCAAGGGAGACATTGAAAATATGCCATTTAACAACA
>CAIUKZ010000423.1 GCA_903899865.1 uncultured Bacteroidales bacterium
GACATTATCAACGAATACAACAAGGATAGAAAAGGTCTGGACAAATCAATCACAGATGAGGCGATTGCACTGATAGCTGGAAATGAAAATTACTCACTCCGCCGCTCCATCGTGGTGCATAAGCCCGACTGGCACAAAGGTGTGATAGGCATCGTAGCGTCGCGACTTACTGAGGAGTTTTACAAACCAGCCATTGTACTTAGCAATTCGAATGGATTTGCGTCTGGTTCTGCTCGGTCAGTACCCGGATTTGACATCTACAAAGCCATCGACTCATGCAGAGATTTGCTAGAGACGTTTGGAGGACACATGTATGCTGCTGGACTGTCAATGCGTGAAGAAAACATTCCTGAATTTACTGAGCGATTAGAAAAATATGTTTCGGAAAACATTCTCGAAAGTCAAACCTACCCTCAGATAGACATCGATGCAGTGCTGGAATTTAAGGATATTACTCCCAAGTTTTTCAGGGTTCTCAAGCAGTTTGCACCTTTTGGACCAGGCAATATGAAGCCATTTTTCGTATCTAAAAACGTATGGGATTTTGGTACAAGCAGACTGGTAGGCAAGGAACAAGAACACCTAAAATTGGAGTTGGTAGATGCTAGCTCCGAAAACGTAATCAATGGCATTGCCTTCAGGATGCACGAGTACAACGACCACTTAAAAGCATTGAATAGATTGGACATTTGCTATACGTTGGAAGAAAACCACTTCAATGGGAACACCACCATACAGCTGATGATTAGAGACATTAAAAAGGTGGAGTGATGGGTTCGAAGGGGTGCTCCGTTTTACTTTTCGAGTACTTTGTAGCTTTCTTTGTAGTCTTCGGAGTAGGGTGCGTCGTTGATAAACCGATTGCATTCCTCTTCCGTAGTGGCATGTTGTTTGGTTTCTTTTAGTAATTGGTCGCACCTCAGGCGCCATTGTTCAAATGCACCTTCTTGCTTTTTGACCATCACTTGGTTGGAAAATGCACCGAGCAATTTATTCATGGATTCATACATCTCGTCGACCATGGCTGGAAGTGAATCTTTCACAAGCCCCCTAGCAGTCTTGATTTTATGGAGATCTTTGATTCGTTTTCGTGTTTGCCTAGCACACCATTCTGCTATGTCAATTTGGATTTTGGCATATTCGATGGCTCTATCCATCTCGCCAATTTGACAAGACCGTTTGACACAAAACACTGGTGCAATGTACACCTTCTCTGATTTAATATGCCCACCTCTAATTCTTTGTGGTTCATCCATCACTACTTGTATTTGCACTGTAGCCAAGGAGCTAATCCAAAGCTTTTTGAACCTGTCCATCATTTCACTATCAGCCTGTTGAGCAAAATCGGCAAATTCAATTTGAACATTCGGTTGCCAGTATACAAATTCATCTGTTTTAAATCCATTGACTTGAGCACTCACAAAAGCGCATCCAAGCAACGAAAAAAACATGGAGAGGATGATCTTGTGACTTCTCATTATTTCGGTTCGATTTGTGTTGGATCTTGTTGTTGGGCAGGCGTTTTACTCTTTCTTTCTTTGAGTACATATCGTTTGTAGTAAGAGCTAATAAGCGTAGTCATGGGCAGTGCGATGATAAGTCCACTCAGCCCCATCAACGACCCCCAAATGGACAGCGACAACAGAATGACAGCTGGATTCATCCCTGTGACTTTTCCCATGATTCGGGGTACAATGACCATGTCTTCAATAATTTGTACCACGGCAAACACTGCCAACACTGCAATCAGAGCGGAACTAACGGATTGATTCTTTTCAGCCGCATGCAGTAAAGAAAGAGTAATAGCAGGTAATATGCCTATCACTTTGAGGTAGGGAATTAAGTCCAGCAGTCCGATAGTGAGTCCCATGGCAAGTCCCAATGGAAGGTCTATGATGCTAAAACCTATGACAAACAAGCTGCCCACGATGGTTGCAACCAGCGCCTGTCCTCTGAAATATCTGTTCATGCCCATCTCTAAATCAGAAATAATTCCTCCTGCCAGCGACCGATATTTGACAGGAATGAGATTGAACCATCCTTCGGAAATTTTCTCAAAATCCATCAAAATAAAAATCAAATAGATAATCATAACAAAAATGCCTGCCAGCCCCATGATGAAACTGATGGAATTGTTGAGCAAATCCCATAGCTGCGGAGCTATGTTTTTGATGGCAGACATGATGTTTTCGTCATGCATCATACTTTGCAGATTCATGTTAGACAAATAGCTATTAATGCTCTGTTGCCAAGCCACAGGAATAATGGTATTGGTATCTATCTGCTGCGCATACTTGATAGTGAGGGTGGACAATTTGGTTAGTTCCTCGAAAATCAATGGAATCATAACCCACAACGCACCAATCAATATCCCAAAAAACAAAAGGAGGGTTGCCACTACAGCCAATGCTCTGTTTTTCAACCTCAATGTATGTTGAAAAAAGTGTACAATAGGTTGTAACAAGTATGCCAAAAGCCATGAAAGCAGAAATGGCAAAAGAACATTGCTTAATCTATTGATTAAAAGAAAGATGACAGTAGCGATACTCAGTCCGATGGTGAGACGCACAACCCTATCAAAGGTAAAAGGTTTTGAAAGCATGTCATTTGTTTTAAAGCGTTTATAAACAATATCTTCCTAGCAAATTTCGAACACAATGTTTTAGCAGTAGCACTATGGACTTTGTTGAAAATAAGTACCCAAATCTCTTTCGATTTTCTTGCATAATTAGTATCTTTACGCCCGTTAAAAGGCTGATTGGATAAGCATCAAAACATAGGCTGTACAAAGTTAGAAAAAATACCAACCCTAGAAATTGTTTTACGGAAAAAAGATATGAACAGAAGAGTATTAGTTACCATGCTCTGGAAAGATATACGTCAGTTGGACTTAATGACTGAGGGATTTCTAATTATCAACGAATACCCCGAAGAGGTGATTCAAATGGTGTACCAGAAAACACTTGACATTCAAACTCACTTGCAAAACCTAAGCCTATACAAAGAAGACATTCAAGACATTAGGCTACCAGGCGAACCTGAAGACATGCCAATTGAGACACCAACTGAAACGATGAGTGAGTCCGTAGATGATGAATTGTCAACCTCTGTTGAGCTGATTGCTGATGATGAGTTAAATGTACATGAAGTGAATGTATTCGAGTCGGTTACTGTTTCTGACGAGCAACTTAGCGAAACAGAGAATCAGGAGGAAAATTACGAGCACACTCAATTTCAATTTTCAAATTCAGACAACAATACTTCGCTGACCAACGAGAACGAGTTAGAAAACGAAGAGGTAGAATCGGATGCCATGCTGGTAGAGTATGCATCTTCCCCATCTCCCGATTTTATTCAGGCCGAAGAACCTGAAAATGAATTGATGGTTGTCGATTTTGAAGCACAAGACTTAAATGAAATTGAAGAACCTGCTGAACAAAACGCAGAAATAACTGAGGAGCATAACGTCGCCGAAGAACCAATTCATGAACAGGAAATGAACACGGTGGAGGTTACAGAAGATGAAACGAATATTGAATCTGAAACCGAATCCGAAGATCAAGAGATTGAACCAGTTGGCGAGGAAGATGAAAATCCTACCATGGAAACATTGGACACCGTTGAAAGCATTGATGAGACGCCACTCATGCAGGATAGTAGCGCAATGGCAACAGTGCAGAATGGCAATTTAGTGATACCTGGTTTTGATGAGGTGTCTATGGAGTCTGCAAGCAATGATTCGAAAGTGCTTGAAGAGAAAGTCCCAACCTTTCAACCTAGTTTGTTTGCTGCTACAGCAGATCAATCGCATGTGTTTGGGGTAGAGAATCGACGAATAACTGATGTAAAAAAAGCCATCAGCATAGGCGAACGATTTCGATTTCAGCGTGAATTGTTTAATGGCAACGGAGAGGACATGAATAAAACATTGACGTATATCAACCATGCTGCGACACTAGCAGAGGCAATGGATTTTTTGGAAAAAAAATACAAATGGGAAAGATACAATGAGTCAGCTGCCGACTTTTACCGCATCATCAAGCGCCGGTTTATATAGATTGTGTTTAGAGTGTGATGCTCTCGGCAAACAGAGTGTGTGAGCAGAGCATACTTACTGGACATCAAAAAGTTGAAACATCGCGAACTGACAGATTCATCAACACAAATTGCAAAATAGCAGGATGGTGTTGTAAACCAAAGAAAACGCAAAGAGTAAAAACATAACAATTACACGGTTGAAATTATTTGTAGTACCTACTCCTGTCGGCAATTTGGAGGACATGACTTTTAGAGCTATCCGAGTATTAAAAGAGGCTGATTTGATATTGGCTGAAGATACCCGGACTAGTGGATTTTTGATGAAGCATTACGACATCAAAACTCCCATGCAGTCACACCACAAGTTCAACGAACATAAAACGGTTAGTGCAGTGGTGGAACGCATACTCAGGGGTCAACAAGTAGCACTTATTTCAGATGCAGGTACGCCAGCTATTTCAGACCCAGGTTTTTTGGTGGTAAGAGCATGCCTTGAAAATGGAATTGACGTGGAATGCCTACCTGGAGCTACTGCATTCGTTCCTGCATTGGTTGCTTCAGGTCTGCCCAACGATCGGTTTTGTTTCGAAGGATTTCTTCCTCAAAAAAAAGGACGTCAAACCAAAATAAACGAACTGGCGAATGAATCCAGAACAATGATTTTTTACGAATCGCCGTTCCGACTAGTAAAAACATTAACCCAATTGTCCGAAGTGCTGGGCATGGACAGAAAAGCCTCTGTATCTCGTGAAATATCAAAATTATTCGAAGAAACAAAGCGAGGTTCTTTGTCCGAATTGATACATTACTTTACCGAAAAATCACCGAAAGGAGAAATAGTGCTTATTGTTGCGGGAACTGAAGATTAACCATATCTTTGCTCACAGAGTCGACATCAATAGCACATCACTCCACATTAACACAAATGATTCATAACCAATAAATTAGTTCGTTGAATTAGAAAAATATGAACACAAAACTCATAACAATGGTGATGTTGGTTTGCACTTTCGTGTCATGCGGAAAGCGCAACAACGAATATGAACATCTCAAGGCGCAAAATGACTCGCTCAGAATGTCCAAGGAAAAGCTTCAAGAAGAAGTAGATGGTTACTTTTCGGCTATGAATCAGATTGAGCAAAATATTGAAAAAATAAAATCAACTGAAAACACCATAACTATATTGCCCGCCGGACAAGACATGGATGATGATACTCGGACTAAAATCAATGAGGATTTGTCATACATTAATGAAATGCTTCAAGCCAACAAAAACGAATTGGAAAAATTGAAGTCAAAACTCAAAAAAAGTGCTTTTAAATCATCAGAACTGGAACAATCAATCGAACGATTGACAAAAATGCTGGAGGAAGAGTCGTTTAAAGTTGTTTTTCTAACTGAAAAACTTGCTGAAAAAGACTCGTTGATAAATCAGTTGGGTAGCACGGTGGATAAATTGGGAAAAGATGTGGATGAATTATCGAATGACAACAAGTCCAAACAAGAGAAAATTAAAGAAATGGATGTAAGCATTCACACTGCTTGGTATGTGTTCGGGACTCGCAAAGAATTGAAAGATCAAAAAATTGTCACCTCCGATGGGCTGTTTAGTCCACAGCGAGTGTTGCAACAAGACTTCAATAAAAACTATTTTGTACGCATTGATGCCCGCAACACCAAGTCTATTCCCCTGTATTCCACTAGGGCAAAAATTTTGACCAATCATCCAAAATCATCCTATACCTTGGAAAAAGACAATGGAAATTTTGTGCTACTGATAGTGGACACCAACGAATTCTGGAGTGTGAGTAAATACTTAGTTATTGAGGTAGATTGACCACTGCAAATTATGGGTACTGGCAGATCTATGAATCACACACATCCTCAGTTACATGCGTTTTTCTATTGTAGAGAAGCGCATTTTCTTTGTGTAAATATCTCGATATAGCAACTTTCAAATTACTGGTATGTATAAGCATGTATTCTTAGATCTAGACGATACACTTTGGAACTTTCACTCCAACGCAAAGGAGGTGTTGAGCGAAATCTTTGAAACCCATCAACTATCAAATCACTTCCATGATTTTGACCATTATTTCAGTCTGTATGCAAAGCGCAATTTCGATCTTTGGGAATTATACGGCAAAGGACTAGTCACAAAAGAGTATTTAAATGTAGAAAGATTCCTGCATCCACTAAGAGAAGTTGGTTTGGAGAACACTCAACTAGCCGAACAAATAAGTGCTGAGTTTTTAATGTTATTGCCTAATAAAACCACTCTTATGCCCCACGCCATTGAAGTGCTAGATTATCTGCATGCAAAGTATCCATTGACCATCGTTTCGAATGGGTTTATAGAGGTTCAATACAAGAAATTGAAAAATGCAAAGCTTGAAAAATATTTTGAGAATGTAGTACTTTCTCAGTCGGCCAATGCATTAAAACCTGACCGCAGAATCTTTGAATATGCCCTTCAGCTCAACGGTGCCATTCCTTCGGAAACAATCATGATAGGCGATAGCTATACTGCTGATATTGTAGGTGCTCGCAATGTAGGGATGGATCAAATCTATTACAACACTCATCGCCCCATAACCGCCGACCAAACACCACCCACCTACACCATCAGCAATTTGCTGGAATTGAAAGAGTTGCTATAACTATCTCCAAATACTCAGCAATAGGTTGGTCTTTTCTATATTATAAAAATTTTTGGGAGTCATACAGCTTGTCCAGTCTTGAAGGGACTACCCTCAGACATAGAGAATACACCCTCACATTTGAAAATCGGGTCTTTAGAATAGGTGGCAATAACTTCATAATTTGTAATCCCCACATCCCGGACACCTTCCTGAATAGGTGAGGTTGAGAAAACGGGCGTACCTATTACCCAAACCCATACCATAAACAAGTGATAAAAAATACCAATCTTTGGCTATTGTGAGTCAGATTGTTTACTACTAATTTTACAGTATTAAAAAACAAACGTATTACAAACACAAAAAACAAGAAACTATGGCAACTAACGAATTGAAATTTGAAACACTGCAGGTTCACGCAGGACAAGAAGTGGACGGAACTACCAAAGCTAGAGCGGTGCCCATCTATCAGACTACCTCTTACGTTTTTGACGACGCTCAAGACGGTGCTGACTTATTCGCTCTACGCAAATTTGGAAACATCTACACCCGCTTGATGAATCCCACCACCGATGTGTTTGAAAAACGCATCGCGGCACTAGAAGGTGGAGTCACTGCTTTGGCTACTTCATCTGGACAGTCTGCTCAGTTTCTTGCCATCAACAACATAGTACAAGACGGCGACAATTTTGTCTCTACATCACACCTTTATGGAGGAACATACAATCAGTTCAAATCACAATTCAAACGTCTTGGGGTAGAAGTGCGCTTCACCGAAAATGACGAACCTGCCACTTTCGAAAAGCTAATTGACGAAAAAACAAAGTTAATCTACCTCGAAACTATCGGCAATCCTGACTTGAATATTCCTGACTTTGAGGCCATAGCAGCCGTAGCAGACAAACACGGCATTCCACTTATCGTGGACAATACCTTTGGTGCTGGCGGCGCGCTCTTCCGTCCATTAGAGCACGGAGCGAGTATAGTCGTAGAAAGCGCTACCAAATGGATAGGCGGTCATGGCACTTCACTTGGAGGCGTGATTGTTGATAGTGGAAAATTCAACTGGGGCACTGGTAAATTTCCTGCGTTTACTGAGCCTTCGGACAGTTATCACGGATTGGTATTCTGGGATGTATTCGGATTTGACGGACCATTTGGCAACATCGCTTTCAATATCCGCGCTCGCGTTGAAGGTCTTCGCGACTGGGGGAATGCCATCAGCCCATTCAACTCATTCCTATTACTTCAGGGATTAGAAACTCTTTCGTTGCGTGTAGAACGTCATGTACAAAACGCATTGGAACTAGCACAATGGTTGGAAAAACACCCTGCTGTGGAATATGTTAATTACCCAGGGTTGAAATCAAGCCCATATCATGCACTTGCCAATAAATACCTGAAACGCGGTTACGGTGGCGTACTTTCATTCAAACTTAAAGGAGACGCCGAAAAAGCAGACAAGCTTATTGATAATTTGAAACTTATCAGTCACTTAGCCAATGTGGGCGATGCCAAATCACTAATCATTCACCCAGCTGCCACTACACACGAGCAACTTTCACCAGAAGATAAAATATCAGCAGGTGTATTCCCTGGTTTGCTAAGAATCTCTGTCGGTATCGAAAATATCATCGATATCAAAGCTGACATAGAGCAAGCTTTTGAAAAAATTGGATAACCAACTACTGAGATCACGAATAGGCTGTTTCAAAATGAATGAGACAGCCTATTTATTTTTACAGCCTACCACACTTTAAGCTGCAATCCCCACACAACAAGTGTAATTCTCCATCCATCCCTACCCTGACTTCAATATCCCAACCTTAAGCTTTTCAAAACACAAAAAGACCATTATTTTTCAACTTCCATAAAACATGTCGTTCGATTTCGGTGTTAGATTATTAGTGATTTTTGCGCTCTTTAACGTTTTGGGTGGGTACACGATATTAATGCCTGTGGCGATAATAGCTTCGCGATATTTTCTGCGTGATATTTGCCTACGGCGACATTTACTTCGTGATATTTACTTCGTGACTTTTGCTTGGGGTTTGCGGCTTTGTGCCTTTGTGTCTTTGTGTTCAAAAAAAATGCAGACGGA
>CAIUKZ010000424.1 GCA_903899865.1 uncultured Bacteroidales bacterium
ACCTTCGTTTTTGTTGTTCCCCAAACGATAGGCATGGTGCGGCATTCCATTTCTCGATCGCCTGTTTCGTCTTCCATGTCCTTGAGTATTTCTCTGATCCAGGTAATGAAAAATGCAAAAAATCCAAATCCACCAATCCATGAATAAATCATACTAGGGATAGGTGTTTGGTAGATGAGCTTATCATAATGAATTTCCAGCAGTTTTATTTGAGCAATGCCAACAATGAGCACTGTAATCATACAAATAAATGCAACAGTCAAATTGCCAATCATGAATTGACGTTTGTAGCTTGCAGAATAAAACCACAATAAGCCAGGCACTACGATGAATATAAATGCGAGAGTAAAACTTTTTGTAAACAGTGCCAAACCGAGACCAATAGCAGTTCCAATGGCAGTTAGTATTTGGTGGAGTATCATGGCTTTGGAACGCTCCAAATGTTTACCCACAATTTGTGCCTCTGGATGATTGATAGCATCAATCTTCATGTCAAAATAGTCATTGAGCACATAACCACCAGCTGCAATAAAAACCGTAGCCAAAGTGAGCAGTGCAAAGAAGCCATCATCCCAAGAATTGGCATCAAATCCATGAATTTGAAGTATGGGGACAATGACTATTCTGTGCATGACCAATTGAAGGAATGCAATCAGAATTAGATTCTTATATCTTATTAGCTTAATAATATGGATCATACATGCTGTTTAAAGTCGGATATAAATCCTAAGATTCGTCTTTCAATTTTTTGAAAAATATTCGAGTTTGATTTTTTTCGTTTGTGGCGTTTATTAATCGAATTGGATAAAATCATGTAGATTAGATGTAGATTTTTCTTCCCTTTCAATAAATCTAAGTGTTTTTCGATAATAACTTTGTCATACCTTATTGCAGGTCCAGTCTGTGCTTCTTTGGGAGGCATCGTTTTTACCTTTTCGGCTGTTTCGGTAATCAGAGGTTGTAATAATTCAAATCCAACCCCCGAGTTGCGCAATACATCATAAGCACAGTCGTACATGAAATTGGTAAAATTGCAAGCAAACACAGCTGCTAGATGTAATCGTTTTCGTTGCTCCGAATTGATAATGTAAACTTTCTCAGAAAGCGTTTTGGCAAATGCTAATAGTTTGGTTTGTACTTCGGCGCTACTGGCTTCAATGAAAATTGGAATTTCATTAAAATCAACCTTCCTGTCTTTAGAGAAGGTTTGAAGTGGATAGAACACTCCATACTTTCCAGCATTGCCTCTGAAAACTGACATGGGTGAGCTGCCAGACATGTGTACATGGCAAGCACCAGAAATTTTGTTTTTCTTGATTAATGCAGATAGTGCAGCATCGTTTACAGCATAAAAATAGTAATCGGCTGTTTTATCAATTTCCTGAAGGTCTGATATGTACGGCACTTTAAGTATTTCTCCAAGAGCCTCAGCATTTGATTCTGTCCGACTATAAACCTGTGAGATGGTAATTCCTTTTAATTGTAATGCTAAACCAAACTGTGTGGCTAAATTTCCAGATCCAATAATAACTACCTTCATGAAGTATATGTATAAGTTGTATAGAATTATTTCCCCTTTTTGAATCCGAAAACAAGAAGAATGCCGCCTAGAATTAGGAGGATAGGCCAGATAAAATCTGAGATGTGTTGAGTGACCTTGATGATGTCGGATAGTCTAAATAAAAGTCCAACCACTATCAGCACAAATCCGATGGTTTTATTCGAGTGAAACAGCAAGAAGATTATTCCCATGATGAGTGGGTAATTTCTTATTTCAAAAATGATGTCAGCAATGTGAGGTGAAAAAAGATGTAATTGACGCAATAAAAATAAGCAACCAAATGTAAATAAGGTTATTCCCCAAGCTAATCGATCGTCTTTTTTTGCCGCCATTATTCGTTTTTCCTAGCTGTTGATGTTTATTTCACCTGTTTGTTGACCAAATAATCAATCACACTGTTTGGTTTCAATAGCTTTTTGATGTAACTAAATGGTAAACTAACTTCAGTGTCACCATAAGCATAAGGTGCTATTTCGTAGGGGTTAAATACATAATTGATGCTCTCGTCAGTAATATAAAAGTTACCATTTGGCTTAATGGAGTCAGTCCAAAATACTGATTCGTTGAGCTCCTCAAGGCTTTCAATGTCATCGCTTTCTTCAACTATTCGTAGTTTGATAATCTTTGTTAATTCAGCCATCACATTGCTTTTGAAAATATCACTTTCTGAAATGACTTTCCCTGTTTTGAGGTCGAAGTTGTAATAGTTGCGTGTTTCAAGATTATGAGCACCCCCCATATAAACGTTTCGGTCAATTCCGTAGGTGAAAATATTCTCATCACTTTGTAATGCAAATCCTTCCACATTGTGCTCGTTATTAAATGAATACACACTGCTACTATCAAGGTGATCCAGAAGTGGTGAGTTGTTTTCCAGATACTCATTGCTAAGGTTATGAGCAAACAAAGATACAATGGAATCATTGCCGAACTGAATGTACTCTTTGCCAAACAAATTTGATACAATTGTTGCTCTAATTGAGTCTAAAATACCTTTGTCATGAAATGAAACTGGCAGTTCTATTTCAATATCTACACTAAGCGCACCTTTGGCAGTGTCTTTTGATAAATAAAATTTCTTAATGAAATCCTTCTCTTCTGTTTTTATAGTCTTTTGAGTACAAGATGAAAATGATAATGTAGCAAGCACACTGATCAACAGTAAAATATTATTCTTTTTCATGGCTGTAATTATTGAATTTGAACACAAATTTACAACTTTAATGATATAGTTGGTTGAAAAATGGGAAATATGTATTCCTTTTTTTTTACCCCCAGATGAAAGTTCCTATTTATGTGGAAGATAGGAATTTTTAATTCATTATTTTTTATTGATAACACTTGCAGTTTATTATTTGTTTGTCACTAATAGTCTCGAATGATGGAACAGCCAGTAAAGAAGGATAGGACATATTCTTTCTGGAAATTAATTTATTTGAAAAATGCTCTATCAAATTTGAAAGAATCTGTAAATTATTATAATTTTACAAAAACTATGTTTTTTTATACATATTATTTGTTTATAATTATTTTTAGAGCTAACTTTGTATCAATGATGCGCTATAAGGTAGTGGTATCAGTCATTCGCAATATATTTCTAAGTATAAGAGTTAAAGAAAAGAAGTCTAAGCAATTCGATCTGTGATCGTTCATCTGATTAGGGAAAAATATGAGAAATACCCCAATAGCGATATCCTTGGTTGTTGTAGCAGTGGCTTTGCTTATATTGAACTGTTATTATATATCTGATTTGGATAAGTTCAATCATGATGTAAATGGCTTAACATGTGTTAATGGGGTTCGTTTTGATGGAACAATTACAAATGCGCCTGTTGTAAACTCTCCTAGAAGTTTTTCCAATTCCTTCCTCCCTAGGGCTTCAGTGTCCCATTATGGCTCAA
>CAIUKZ010000425.1 GCA_903899865.1 uncultured Bacteroidales bacterium
AACTCGCACATAAACATCTCCTTGTGTGTCAAAGTTTATTTGTCGTGCTCGTTTCATGCTTTTATAATATCATGCAAATTTTCCAAAAGCTAATACATTCCTGAATGACAACTTTATCCCACAATTCGGTCACTAGATCAAATCTTTATCGCACACCATCTCCTCACAAGACAATTAAATCATCGGGTTGAAAATCCCTAGTAGCCGTTTGTCCAATAAGATTATCCCACTGCATTGGCGATATCCCAATACCTGGTCGTTTTACAGTCAAATTTTTTTCAGAAAACACATCTCCCTTTTTGATAAACATTTGAGCAACAATACTTTTTCTTGCAACTGGAATATTGACTATTTCGGAAGTTGATGGTAACTTGACACCATCACCCAAGGCATTCTCAATATTTCGTATGGCAGTAACCATAGCTTTTAATTCTTGTGGCTCTAGACTAGCTTTATGATCAGGCCCTTCCATGTTTTTATCTAGTGTAAAATGCTTTTCAATAATTGAAGCTCCTAATGCCACAGCTGCAATAGGCACCTCAATGCCTAAAGTATGATCAGAATAACCCACTTTCACGCCAAATTTATCTGCAATAGTTTGCATAGCTCTCAAATTAACATCTAACATGTTGGTCGGATAGTCAGTATTGCAATGCAAAACAGTAATATTATCTTTTGGTGTACCATATTCAATCAAAACATTCAATGCTGATTGGATTTCATCTAAATTGGCCATACCTGTTGATAAAATAACTTCCTTTCTAAGCTGTCCAATAGCCCTTAAGTATGGAAGATTTGTAATTTCTCCCGAAGGAATTTTAAAAATATCAAGTCCCAAATCTTCAAGTAATTTAATTGAGACTAAATCAAATGGAGTTGAAAGAAATTTTATATTTACTTTGTTTGAATAATCAAGTAGTTCCTTATAAGCAGACAATGGTAAATGAATTCTTCTTGCCATTTCAATTTGCGATTCATTCAATATGCCGGTATTCTCTACTTGATAATCTGCTTTTAAAGCATGTTCTGTCATCACCAATTCGGGTACCGCAGTTTGAAACTTCACAACATCAGCGCCAGCCTCTTTTGCAATATCTATCAATCTTTTGGCTAATAAAATATCCGCATTATGATTAACTCCGGCCTCTGCAATTATTAATACTTTACTCATGTTTATTCCATAACTATATATGATGGATCTGGATTTAATGGATCTCTTTGTATCTTAAGTTCATTAATATTAAATACCTCTTTTAATGCTAGAGTCTCCCCAGGAAATACAGAGTTATTTAATTCATCAAAGCCTAACACACTACCTTTTACTAAATGTTTTTTAATGATTTCCAGGCAATCTTTGGTCGGTGTATAAACATCTAAATCAAAATATGCAAATGCAACAATGGTGTGAGGATTCTTCTCAAAGTATTCTTTGCAAGTGATACTTGCATCACCTTTTATAAGCTCATATTTTTGAACATGAGATATGGGACTTTCTTTCTCATGATAATCCAAAACAGATTTCAAATAATCCTCATAATTATCTGTAACAGAATAAGCATTTTCTTTTATCACATCCGATTTTCCATCCTTATCATTAATGGTTTCAAAACCACTAAAGGTATCAAAACCGATAATTTTTCTTTTAAAATTAAATGGCTCATACATCCCCCTAAACGACTCATAAAGAGCCATATTCTGTCCCCATCTCACTCCGAATTCCATGATTACACCCTGTGTATTTATGATCTTCTGGTAAAGCATGTTCATAAACAAAATTCGGGATAAACTTTGGCGATTAATATATAATCCCAAATTTCTTAACACCTCATTTTCTGGAATAGGACAATTTTTATAAATGTCATAGAAACTTTTTCGATTTGCAATTTCATTTGCATGTGAAGCATCATCTGCAATAATTATTTTTTCCATAAGTTATTTTAAAATTTTACCCACTATATTATCCCAGTTATCAAATCTCAATGCTCTATCATCAATCCATACATCACCAATTGGTTTACCAAGTATTAATTGATGGTAATTAATACCATGTGATTTCAACCATGCAGTTGTCATTTCATATTCCATCCATGTTCTAGCTGAATAAATAATTATAATATGCCCTTCTTGATAAAGGTTATTTACAGCATCAACAGCTCCATCAATTGGCTTTGCCAAAGCCCTACTAAATGTTTTTTCTTCGGTACAAATAGTACCATCTAAATCAATAATCAATTGCATATCTTATAATTTTCAGAAAAACGTCTTATCATCATTAATTTATCAATCCAGTTATCAAATCGATCATTCTTCTCACCTAAATAATCTTTTATCAAATAGACTGTAGAATCAGCTCCTGCTTCAATTGAATTTAATACTGCTCCTCCATAACGTGGATTAATTTCCATAAAAAAAAGGTTTCCCGAATTGTCTTCCTCTAACAACTGTAATGTGATAGGACCTTTTAATTTACTTTTAGCAATTATTATTTCACTAAATGAAATTAACTTAGCACATTTAACCGTGATTGATTTAATAGACTCGCCTCCCTGAGTTTCTAATCTTTGTCTTGGTACTATCGATATGATTTGAGAATTTTGCATGGAGATATATGCATCTACGCTATACTCTTTCCCCTTAATGAACTTTTGTATCAAGTAATTTTCTCTATCACATAAAGTATTTAAGTCGTGCTCATTCTCTAAAACGATTATACCTTTAGAGGCAGATCCCGTAATAGGCTTAGCTATCATTGGAAATTCATAATTATTGCTTGGCACTGCAATGTTCTCTGCCTCACACCAATCATTTGCACATTTTTTATCAAAAAATATTTCACACAGTTCAAAATCGGAGACTGGAATAAAGACATTGGGACTAATCCTCTCTTTTAGTTTTGCACAGACAATAGTTGCATGATCTAAAAACGGAATCACAATATTAATGCAATTCAAGGTAATTACCTCATTGAGATGTTCATATAAATATGGATCATTCCATTTCAATCCCTTAATTATCTGTCCTACGAATACTATAGGAACATCGTCAATTAATTCATAAGAAAAAATATTTATCGAGATATTCATCCGAATACCTGTTGCAATAAAGCGTTCAGCTAATGAAACACGTTTGGCACCACCTAAAAATAAAATATTAATTTCACGAACCATACTATGGCGTATTATTCATCTTAAAGCACTTAAATAAACTTCTAGAGTTTGATTCTCACACTACTAGGGATATTTACAATTCTATCTTCTAACCATTGTGCATTATCTAAATTACTTTGCATACAATCGATATACATTGGTTGTTTATTCATCAAAACCCATGCAGGTCTTGTCATTACACCATTTTGGTTGGTGTATTTCAAAAAGTCGTCACGTTGAGCTCTATTTTCCATTAAAACAACATTCAGCCAATAATTTGACTGGCAATTTTCACTTTCTGTAAAAAACGAAATTCCTTCCTTTTGAAAAAACTCATTATATAGGTTGGCAGTTTCACGTTTACTTGCTAGAAACTGATTAATATTCTCTATTTGCGCACAACCAATAGCTGCATTCACATTGGGCATTCTAAGGTTATATCCCACTTCATCATGGGCAAAATCTATGGAATGGGCAACTTTAGCTTGAGTTATTAAGTGCTTGGCACGTCCTGCTAACTCTAAATCGTTAAACATTAAAGTTCCTCCTCCACCTGTAGTAAGTATTTTGTTCCCATTAAAACTTATCACTCCTACTTTACCAAAATTTCCTACATGCTTGCCTTTATACAAAGTACCAAGTGCCTCAGCAGCATCTTCTACTAATTCAATATTATAATCATCACAAATGACTTTTATTTCATCAATCTTTACTGAATGACCAAAAGTATGCATTGGTAGACATGCTTTAATTCTATTACCATTGAGCTTATTATAACATGACCCATCTTTTATAATGGCATTTTCAAAAAGCCATTTCCGGAGGGAAACAGGTGACATTCCCATTGTATCTATATCAACATCTATGAAAACAGGAGATGCTCCAAGATAGGCAATTGAATTACATGTTGCAACAAACGTCAGTGGTTGAGTCAACACCTCATCACCTTTTTCAACACCTACAAGCTTTAACGCCAAAAACAAAGCATTTGTACCATTGACACAAGCTACCACTTTTTTTGCACCAGTAAATGCAGCCAATTGTTCCTCAAATTGATCAACAAATTTCCCTACACTTGAAACGAAAGTAGTATCAATGCATTCATTTAAATATTTTTTCTCATTTCCTAAAAACACAGGAGCATGCAGTGGAACTTGCTGACTCCCATATAATTGTTTAACAAATGTAACAAATGAATTATACATTATTGATCTCTACTTTATTTTAATTTAAAATGTATGGGTCGAATTATATTCTAATGGAAGTCTCTATTTATTCTCATGTTATATGTAAGCGAATGAACCAAACACAGAGAATTTATAATCTTTCATCATCACATAAAATGACCTATTTTATAACCGTAGCTTTAATTTTCCAATCTACAATTGTACTTAGGAACCCAGCTCTGTTGTTTCCCCTATTCGTTGTATCGTCATATAATTCAAACTTGCACACGTCACCAGGAGTATCTACGTAAAAGCCTCCAATATTAAAATTGCTTGTAAAGTAGAGGCTTACAGTATAAGACCCTACACCTAAAATACGTTTTGGAATCTGAAAATCAACAACTGATTCGCCCAAAGGAAGAGATTCTAGTTTATTGTAAGCTTTATCATTTGAATCTGACACATAGACAATGGTTCCATCATCACGTTTTAAATACAAACAACCATATATACCTGGAATCTTTTTCAGAACTAAAAAAGTCATCCTGATCATAATCGTTTCATCACATGAGAACACTGAATTAAGTTCTTCATTCTCATTTAAAACCTTGACCTCTGATATTTGAAAATCCTTATCTTTTGAAATATCATTTCTTTTCCAAAACCCACAAATATCTTTATCTGTAGCACCTTTAAGATACATATCACAAATAGGTCCAATAAGTCCAGAAGAAACGACCATACCTTTATCCATCAACACTCCTTGTGTACAAAGAGAACGAAGACTTGCCATATTATGACTAACAAAAAGTACAGTTCTCCCCTCACCTTTACTAACATCTTGCATTTTGCCAATGGCCTTTTTTTGAAACTCAGCATCACCAACTGCAAGGACTTCATCTACAACAAGTATTTCTGGATCTAAATGCGCAGCAATGGCGAAACCCAACCGAACTGTCATGCCACTTGAATATCGCTTTGTGGGAGTATCAATATAACGTTCGACTCCAGAAAAATCGACGATTTCTGCTAATTTTCTGCTAATCTCTGCTTTTCGCATACCCATTATAGCCCCATTCATATAGATATTCTCACGACCAGTCATTTCTGGATGAAAACCTGTTCCCACTTCCAATAAAGAGGCTATTCGACCATGAGCTTTAATGGTTCCAGTAGTTGGCGCAGTTACCTTAGAGAGAATCTTTAACAATGTGGATTTACCTGCACCATTTTTTCCGACTATTCCCACCACATCACCTTGATTCACTTCAAAATTAATATCACGTAATGCCCAAACATAATCGCTATCGCCCTTAGTTGATCTATCGTTAACCTCACCAATTTTAAAATACGGATCTTCACGTCGACGAATATTCACCTGAAACCAACGATTTAAATCATGGCTCAGAGTCTGAGTCGACACTAAACCAAGTCGGTATTGTTTGGATATATTTTCAAATTTGATGGCTGTCATTCTCCAAAGATATGGATTTATCGAAAGGGTTAGAGAAAATTAGTTGCTACAATATATCACGAAGAAGAAAATTTAACCTAATACTAAATGGCATTTACTAGAATTCCCTATCGTAATAAACTTTTCACTTTTGACTTTAATAATTTAAATCCAGATTTACTTTTTGTTTGAGAGTCTTTATAAAAACGCAAATTATCTGGAACCTTTTGAAGATCATATATTCCTACATTTACATCTGACCATGAAAGGGAAAACTCCTTTGTGAGAACTATCGTACCATCGTACAAGTGAAATACTCTAGGTGCATCAACTTCAGTATCCCAAATAGTAAAATGACTATTATCTTTTATTCCAAAAAGGTCAAAATACTGTTGCTTCACAAAAATTGCATTGCAATCAGTAGTTGCAATCAACTCATAACCTTTTGATTTTGCAAGTTGGCATATAGAATTTAGACTTGACCCTTGATTAAGTTGAAAGTCTCTTTTTTGAACAAATTCTATATCACTTGGAATGGATGGATTGAACTCAATAATTACGACCTTGGGTGAATAAACATTCAATGAATCCCAAATATGATAATCATTACCATCAATATCTATTGAAAGCAAATCGAAACTCTGGGGAATTGGGGTTTCTTGAAGTATTAAATCAAGGGTGTTATCACCCTCAAATTCGACGAATTTATTTATTAAGAACACGTTTGAATTTGCACCGTGATTATCCTTTAATTCTTTAAATCGATCTGTATTAGCTTCAATCATAACCGAACTCCAGTTATGACTAGAAATTAAATGATAACAGTTACTCAAAAACTTTCCATCCCACGCCCCAAACTCCACACACCATTTATCTGAATCTGGAATTATCTGAAATACCTTTTCAAGGATTCCATCTTCACCAAACTGAGAATTCACGTTTTTTGAGTATTTCTTCAAATCGTTTACTTTTTTCATTATCAATTTATTTTTAAAATTCTGTTTTGAGACTTTTAAACCAACAATTCAACTGAGACAGGAACAATAAGATTCATATTTTTAATTCAAAGTCTCCAAAAACAGACTTAATGATTACGAATAATTCATTTAAAATCCTATTTTGAAGGAACAAAAAATATCTTTAAAATGATATTAAAAATCACTTATAAATTTAGTTAAACACGAATGCTACTGAACAAAGATACAAAATTTAATCAAACGGTATCCATAAAACTACGCTGAACCTTATTAAAAACCACTATTCCAACGCCAAGCAAAAGAACCATAAAACTAAAACTATATGCCAACTGCCCCCAGCTAAATGTACCAACTCCCATTGTTCCAAACTTAAATGTTTCAACAATAGAGGTTATGGGGTTTAATGCCATAATCCATTGATGCTTTGGCGACATGGTACTTAGCGGATAAATAATGGGGGTGACATACATCCATAATTGGACAATGAAGCCAAACAAAAGTGTTAAATCTCTGTATTTTGTGGTCATTGATGATATTAAAATACCAAATCCTAATGATAGACCTGCTAACATGACAACCAATAGAGGTAAAAGAAAAATGTAGATAGTAGGTGCTACACCAACTCCTTGGAATAAAAAATAGACATAGACTATTAAAAACATTGCAAACTGAATTCCCATCCTCAAGAGACCCGAAACGACGTTGGAAAGTGGAATAATCAGACGTGGGAAATAAACCTTTCCAAAAATGCCTTGATTGGAAACAAACGTGGAGGAGGTCTTATTCAAACAATCGGCGAAATACTGCCAACAAACAATACCTGCTAGATAGAATAATGGTTGTGGAAGTCCATCAGTAGGAATTTTAGCTATCCCCCCAAACACAACCATATACATGATAGTAGTGATGGCAGGCTGTATAAAAAACCACAAAGGGCCTAAAATCGTTTGCTTATATTGAGTTATTATGTCTCGCTTTACAAACATCGAAAACAAATCTCTATATTGCCATAGCTCTTTGAAGTCAATATCAAATAGACTGTTTTTAGGTTTTATGACTGTTTTATAATCCATTGTAATACTCATCCAATTCCTTCATAAATAAATCCAAATTCAATCAACTCTGCTTTATCATAGATATTTCGACCATCCAAGATCAGATTGCCTTTCATTGATTTACGAACTACTTGCCAGGTGGGCATTCTGAATTCTTTCCACTCTGTTACCAAAAGTATTGCATCCGATTCTAAAGTTGCATCGTAAATATCTTTTGAAAAATAAATTTTTGAACAATCAGCATATTGATTTTTGATAATACGTTCTGCTTCATGCATAGCCTCTGGGTCATACACCCTTACATTGCACCCTGCATCCAGCAATCTCTTTATTATTACTAGTGAAGGTGCTTCACGCATGTCATCTGTATTAGGCTTGTAGGACAATCCCCACAATGATATGGTTTTACCTTCCAACTGACCATTAAGATGCTTAAGTAATTTATTGAAAAGTACTTGTTTTTGAAATGCATTAACTTCCTCTACTGCTCTGAGCACTTTCAAATCATAGCCACTTTTCATTCCTGTATGAATCAATGCCTTCACATCCTTAGGAAAACAGGAGCCTCCATACCCACAACCTGGATATAAAAACTTGTTTCCAATACGCACATCAGTGCCTATACCTTTACGAACCATATTAACATCAGCTCCCAATATTTCACATAGATTGGCAATATCGTTCATAAAACTAATCCGTGTTGCCAACATGGCATTGGCAGCATATTTTGTCATTTCTGCTGAAAGGATATCCATAAAAATAACCCGAAAGTTATTAATCAAAAATGGACGATAGAGCTTTGTCAAAAGTTCTTTTGCCTTTTCACTTTCTACACCTACCACTACCCTATCAGGGCTCATAAAATCTTTGATAGCATCGCCTTCTTTCAAAAACTCAGGATTGGAAGCTACGTCAAAATCCAATTTCAAGCCCCTTTGATCTAATTCTTCTTGTATTGCATTTCTTACCAAAAGAGCTGTACCAACAGGTACAGTACTTTTAGTCACAAGTAGAACATATTGATTCATATTACGTCCTACGGTTCTTGCCACTTCAAGCACATACTTTAAGTCAGCACTTCCATCCTCATCAGGAGGTGTACCCACAGCACTAAACACTACATTTACTGAAGGAAGCACTTCCGACAATTGAGTTGTAAAGTGAAGTCTATTAGCCTTCACATTTCTATGAACCATATCTTCCAAACCAGGCTCATAAATCGGAATTATACCTTTTTTCAGGTTTTCAATTTTCTGTGAGTCTATATCTACACAAATCACATCTACACCCATTTCGGCAAAACACGTACCTGAAACTAAACCCACATAACCAGTACCAACAATTGCTATCTTCATCTATCTATTAATTAAGCCTTCTAACCCCTCCCGTTTATGACGGGATAAACTGCGGGGGAATATAGAGACGTTTCAATTTTACAATAATAACCTTGTCTGTGGAAAATTTATATTTTGAATATAGGTCTTTGATGCGTTATAAGTTTAATGAATACACTACTTGCTTTACCCCTTCTTCTAAATTTATAGATGGCTTCCAACCAAGGTTATTTAGTTTAGACACATCCAGCAATTTACGAGGAGTACCATCAGGTTTTTCTACATCCCAAATAATTTCACCCGAATAATTAACTGCTGATTTAACTATTTCTGCCAGTTCTTTAATGGAAACATCTTCTCCACATCCAGCATTTACGTGTGAAGGAATGGTTGAAGGCGCATCATGATTTAACAACAAATGCACACATGCATCGGCCATATCAT
>CAIUKZ010000426.1 GCA_903899865.1 uncultured Bacteroidales bacterium
AAAATTGTAAAACAATTCAATCCTAAAAATCCAAAATCACTAGCACTTCGTACGCACTCACAAACTTCTGGCTGGTCGCTTACAGAGCAAGATCCGTTTAACAACGTAGGTCGTACTTGTATTGAGGCCATGGCAGCTGCACTTGGACACACTCAGTCACTTCACACCAATGCGTTGGATGAGGCTATTGCATTGCCAACAGATTTCTCCGCACGCATTGCACGTAATACTCAGATATACATCCAACAAGAGACTGAAATTTGTCGTGAGGTAGATCCATGGGCTGGTTCTTATTATGTAGAATCATTGACCAATGAGTTAGTTGAGAAAGCATGGGCATTGATTGAAGAAGTAGAGAAGCTAGGTGGAATGGCTGCAGCTATTGAAACTGGTGTGCCAAAAATGCGTATCGAAGAGGCTGCTGCTCGTACTCAAGCACGTATTGACTCTGGAAGTCAGGTGATTGTAGGTGTTAACCAATATCGTTTGGAAAAAGAAGATCCAATTGATATTTTGGAAGTAGACAATACAGCTGTTCGTATTCAGCAAATTGAGCGCTTGCAACAACTACGTGCTAACCGTAACGAAGCTGATGTACAAAAGGCTCTTGCAGCTATCACCGAATGTGCTAAGACAGGCAATGGTAACTTGCTTGAGTTGGCTGTAGAGGCTGCTCGTGTTCGTGCTTCTTTGGGAGAAATATCAGACGCTTGCGAAGCAGTAGCAGGACGTTATAAAGCAACAATTAGAACTATTTCAGGCGTGTATTCATCAGAAACAAAAAATGATGCAAATTTCATCAAAGCTTGTGAATTGACTGAGAAATTTGCCAAAAAAGAAGGACGTCGTCCTCGTATCATGATTGCTAAAATGGGTCAAGACGGTCACGACCGTGGTGCTAAAGTTGTAGCAACTGGTTATGCCGACTGTGGATTTGACGTGGACATGGGACCATTGTTCCAAACACCAGCCGAAGCAGCCAAACAAGCAGTAGAAAATGATGTGAACGTAATGGGTGTTTCTTCGTTAGCCGCTGGTCATAAGACACTTGTGCCACAAGTAATAGCTGAACTAAAAGCTCTTGGACGTGAAGATATCATTGTGATTGCAGGTGGTGTAATTCCAGCTCAAGATTATGATTATCTTTACAAAGCTGGCGTAGCAGCTATCTTTGGACCTGGTAGTCCAGTAGCCAAAGCAGCTTGTACTATTATGGATATCCTTTTGGAAGATTAAAAACCCATAAATCCCTAAAGAGGGTACTTGAAGAAAAAACGGATTTGCCATGGTGGTGAGTCCGTTTTTTTATGTCTGAAAAATGAACAAAATTTCGTAACTTTGGATTATAAACGTGTGAAGATTTTTGAGCCAAGAATCAAGACTTGAGATATTAGCCAAGATATTTGAGCTGAACACGACTAGAGTTTAAAATATTTAGGAAATTAATGTTACACATGGGTAGTATTATACAAAACTAACTTCACATCCCCTTCCGCCATCTGGCGGAGGCTCGGGGAGGCTTAATTTATAAAAAACATGAAAACAAAAATTGCAATTGCAGGACTTGGAGGAGTTGGAGGGTATTATGCTGGTTTATTGGCACATAGATATGCTGGTGTAGATGATGTTGAGGTTTATTTTTATGTGAGAGGTGAACATGGTATTGCCATTCGTACGAGTGGGCTTAAAGTGGTCACTGACACAAGTGTGGTTATCGGTCATCCTACCATGGCTTCAGACAATGCGTCCGAAATGGGGGTGATGGATTATATCATTATTGCAACCAAAAGTTATGATTTGGAAAGTATAGTTGAAGGTATTCAATCGATGATTGGGCCAAAAACGATTTTACTGCCGCTGCTTAATGGTGTTGATAATACTACTCGAATTGAAAAGCTATTGCCTCAAAACGAAGTGTGGAGCGGGTGTTCCTACATCGTAGCACGAAGAAATGAACCTGGTGTAATTACCACGTCAGGAAAGCTCCATTTGTTGAATTTTGGGTATAAAAATCAACTGAATGATAGGCTGTTGACATTTGAAAAAAATCTCACAGATGCCGGTATTGATGCTAAACTATGTGAGGATATTCACAATGAGATCTGGAAAAAATTCTGTTTTATATCCGTTACTGCCAGTTTGACTTGCTATTTTAATGTCGGATTTGCAGAATTGTTGGACATTCCATCTTATAAAGAAATGTTTGTGAATTTGATAGAGGAATTGGTTCAAGTGGCTAGGGCAGAAGGTGCCAATCAAGACCTGACCATGATAGATAAAGCCTTTCAC
>CAIUKZ010000427.1 GCA_903899865.1 uncultured Bacteroidales bacterium
GGTATAATAATCTGGTGTAACTCATCTTTTGCTGTCTGTCCTGCCTTACAGGCAGATGATTCTCCTTCTGTATTTTTCCGTAGGTCGTTGACCTATCGGTTATGAAAATCTGACCTTTCAGGTCGGGTTATCTCAATAATCTACCTTTCGGCCTTTTTCTTTAAGTCCCCCTTCGGGGGATTTAGGGGGCTTCGTTTATCATAAGCCTCCACGATTCGTTGAACCAGTTTGTGTCTTACAATGTCCTTGATGTCAAATTCGACTTTGGCTATTCCTTTTATATTTTTAAGTACTTCTAGCGCATCAATTAGTCCCGATTTCTGTGAAAGTGGCAAATCTATCTGTGTCATATCACCTGTGATAATCATCTTGGTGTTAAGACCCATACGTGTAAGGAACATTTTTATTTGCTGAGTGGTGGTGTTTTGAGCTTCGTCAAGTATCACCACGGCATCACTAAGCGTACGTCCACGCATGAACGCCAGTGGTGCTATTTGAATCGTGTTGTTTTCAAGATATTCTCGTAGCTTGAGTGGTGTGAGCATGTCCTGTAGCGCATCATAAAGCGGTTGTAAGTATGGATCTATTTTTTCCTTCATGTCTCCAGGAAGAAATCCCAATTTTTCGCCAGCTTCTACTGCAGGCCTACTGAGGATGATTTTCTTTATTTCTTTGTTTTTCAAAGACCGTACTGCCAATGCAATGGCGGTGTAAGTTTTTCCAGAGCCTGCTGGTCCGATGGCAAATAGTAGGTCATTCGTTTCAAAATCTTTGACCAGCTTTTGCTGATTAGGGGTGCGAGCCATGATGGACTTACCATTCACTCCATGCAGAATTAGATTTTCAAATTTAAATTCTACGGGGTCACTACCTTTCAATATCTCAATGATGTTGTCTTCACTCAGTGAGTTGTTGGCCAAACAAAACCGCTCAAGTTTCTCCAGTTTGATCACAAAACTACCAACATGTTCCTCATCGCCAGATATTTTAAGCGTATTTCCTCTGCCAATAAGCCTAAGTGATGGACTTAGGTTTTTTAATAATTGAAGATTGGCATTGTTCACACCAAAAAAGATGGTGGTGTCAGTATGCTCTGATAGTTCAAATATAGCCTCGTTCATTAAGATTTAAGATTGAAAATTGAAAAATGAAAATTTATGATTGAATCATTTAGTTTTTAACTTTGAACGCACCGAAGAAAAGATTTTTAATAGCTCAAGTGCTTCTTGTTTTAATTTTAAAATAAGACTCGGATTAAGTAATCCAGAGTCTTCAATTAATTCAAACCAAAAAAGAGTTTCGTCAATTTCTTCAACTACGATACACAATTTTGCGAATCTTTCAGCATCAGACCGACCGCGAATATATGCGCGGAAATTGGCTGCTACTGAAGTTCCAGAGCGAAAGAGTTGTTTCCCAATAATTTTTAATTCATCGCCACTTTTACAATTTAAAGTATAAAAATGAACAACTTGTACGGCAAATAGCTTCGTTCTAGTTTGTAAATCCTCGTTGAAATTATTGTGACTCATTTTTATGTGCCAGAATCATTTTTCATTTTTCAATCTTCATTTTTATCTCTAGTACGCAAACAATGGATAAGCTTCCATGGTTTTGTTGACACGCTCGCGAACTGATTTGATGACAGCTTCGTTTTCTACATTTGAAAGCACTGTCTCAATCATTTCTGCAATTTCTGCCATCAATTCCTCTTTTGCACCACGAGTAGTGATGGCAGGAGTTCCTAGACGAATACCAGATGTTTGGAATGCCGAACGACTGTCAAACGGCACCATGTTTTTGTTGACAGTGATGTCAGCTTCTACTAATACCTTTTCAGCTACTTTACCAGTTAGTTCTGGAAATTTAGAGCGAAGATCTACCAGCATAGAGTGATTGTCAGTACCACCAGAAATGATAGTAAATCCACGAGCTATCAATGCACTAGCAAGTGCTGCGGCATTTTTTTGAACTTGCGCTTGGTATGCTTTGTATTCTGGTTGAAGACACTCTCCGAAAGCTACTGCTTTAGATGCTATCACGTGCTCTAGTGGTCCACCTTGGATACCAGGAAATACAGCTGAATCAAGCAATGCAGACATCATTTTTACCTCGCCTTTGGGTGTGGTTTTGCCCCATGGGTTAGGGAAGTCTTTTCCCAAAAGAATGATACCACCACGTGGTCCACGAAGGGTTTTGTGGGTAGTTGAAGTGACGATGTGAGCCCATTTAAGTGGATTCTCAAGTAATCCGGCAGCTATAAGACCAGCTGGGTGAGCCATGTCTATCATAAGGATGGCGCCAATTTTGTCTGCAATTTCACGCATGCGTTTGTAATCCCACTCACGAGAATAAGCCGATCCTCCACCTACGATTAATTTAGGCATTTCACGAAGTGCTACTTCTTCCATTTGGTCATAATCCACACGACCTGTATCTTCTTTTACGTTGTATTCACATGGTTTGTAAAGAATACCAGAACTGTTTACCAACGAACCATGTGATAGGTGACCACCATGTGAAAGGTTTAAACCTAAAAATTTATCGCCAGGATTTAAACAAGCCAAAAATACAGCAGCATTAGCTTGTGCGCCAGAGTGAGGTTGTACATTGGCCCATTCAGCTCCAAAAACTTCTTTGAGTCTGTCAATGGCTATTTGTTCGCTCTGATCTACCACTTCACAGCCACCATAATAGCGCTTGCCAGGATATCCTTCTGCATATTTGTTGGTTAATACGGAACCCATCGCTTCCATAACTTGCTCACTTACAAAATTTTCGGATGCGATTAGCTCGATTCCTTTTAATTGACGTTGTTTTTCACGTGCAATGATGTCAAAAATTACTTGGTCTCTTTTCATTGGTTTAAAAATTAAGCCCCCTAAATCCCCTCCCGTTTATGACGGGATTAACAGCGGGGACTTTTGAAGATTTTTTAAAATATAGTTTATTTGTTTTTTTTAGTGGTGTTGTCTTGTAATCTATTAATTAGCCTCAAGTGGTTAGGATTTTTTCTTTTGAACTGACCACCCGAACTTGCCTATTTCCTCACCCAATTTGTAATAGTGTCCGTGTGAATAGGCTATAAGTTTGGCATCCGACAGTTTAAACTCGTCAGTTTTTGGGTCAATGTATTGACTGTCTGCCATGATGTTAACCACTTCAGCAATGAACATGTCATGTGATCCGAGTGGGATGATTTGTGTAACTTTGCATTCAATACACAATGGTGATTCTTTGATATAAGGCACCTTTACTTTTTCACCCATCACAGGTGTAAGATTCATTTCTTTAAATTTTTGGTGGTCTTTTCCACTGCGTACCCCACACCAGTCGGTAGCTAGTGCCATGTTTTCGTTAGTAAGATTGATGGTGAATTCTTTGTTTCTCTTTATCATCTGATAGGAGTGTCGTTCGGGTCTTACTGATATGTAACACATGGGTGGATTGGTGCAGATTGTTCCAATCCAACTGATGGTGATAATGTTGTAGCCATCGGTTTCACTTCCGCATGTCACTAATGCTGCTGGAACTGGGTAAATAAGCGTGCCAGGTTTCCAAGAAACATGGGTAGATGGCACTTGGTTTAGTTCATTTGTTGTATCTATTGTTGTCATGATAGATTTTTATTTTGCTGTAACTGGTTTATTTGTAGATGTATGAATGAAATGGTTGACTCATTTCTTGGTTCTTGGTTCAAAAATATTGGTTCTTACTACCTATTTTATTTTTATCTTGTCTTGTTTTGTTTCTCTTTCGCAGTAATTACATTTTAGCATAATTTCATCATTGTTATGATTGACAAAAAACAAAGTAGCTACAGGTTGATTGTTGGTGATGCAATTAGGATTGGCACATTGTACTATTTCTTTGATCTCTTTAGGCAATGTGAGTGAGCGTTTTTCTATCACTTCAAAATTTCGGATGATATTAATTCTTGCTTGTGGCACCACTAATGCTATTTTATTTGTCTCAGCCTCTTCAAATATTCTGTCTGATATTTTGATGATTCCCTTAGTCCCAATTTTGGTGCTTTCGAGGTTGTTACCTACAGTGATTTGGTTTTTACACTTGTCCAAATGGAGGATAGACACTACTTTGAATAGTTTATCCGTTGGGATCTGATCTATCACAGTTCCATTGCAGAGTGCAGCTACCTTAAGTTTCTTTTCCATTTTTTAGTTTTAAATTGTCCTTGACCTAACTTGTTGCTAGTTGGGTGTTGATGTTATTTTGCGTGTAAATGTTTTTGTGTCAAATCACATTTTACGACTGAGTAGGTTGTCTGTTTTTTTTAGCAATTGAGCACCTTACTAACTATAGCCTGTCTAATGTAAAGTCCGTTTTGAGCTTGTTTGAAATAATAAGCTTTGGGATTGGAATCTACATCTGCGTCTATCTCCGACACACGTGGTAGCGGGTGCAAAATTCTTAAGTTTTGTTTTGTCGTGTTTAGCATGCTGTTGGTCAATGTGTAAATGTTTTTTACACGTTCGTATTCCATCAAATCTTGAAATCTTTCTCGCTGCACTCTAGTCATGTAGAGGATGTCAGCATCGTCAAAGTTACCCTCTAGCTCAGTATCTTCGGTAAATTGAATGTTGTGTTTATGGCAAAACATTTTGTATTCGTCTGGCATTTTGAGCTCATCAGGTGCAATAAATTTGAATGTCGGTTTGAAGTGTGACATGGCCATGATAAGCGAATGTACAGTTCTACCATATTTTAAGTCGCCTACCAAACAAATGGTTAGGTTCTCAAGTGTGCCTTGTGTTTTAAATATAGAATATAAATCCAACAATGTTTGAGATGGATGCTGGTTGCTACCATCGCCAGCGTTGATAATGGGTACTGGCGATATTTCTGA
>CAIUKZ010000428.1 GCA_903899865.1 uncultured Bacteroidales bacterium
AGGCTGTTTCCCCAAGTACTTAATGTCATCCTCCAACAAAAAATCGGCATCAAAAATATGCACCTTAGCGCTTTGAGTATTGATTCCAGAGGATGAAACCAGCAAGTTGCTAGAAACAATAATTTGGTCAAGCATTCCCCATTCCCCTTTGTACTTATTAGTTCCCTTTTGATCCAAATGCATCTGATACATCAAATTATACATCTGCTTTGGTTTAAGAGCCTTTTCTACAGGCAATGCGGCAAGTACATTATTGAGACTTTTATTAGAGGGGTAATCGTTAAAATCGCCCATCACTACGATATTAGCATGCTTACTGGCAACAAAGATACTATCAATTTTGGTTTTGATAAGTGCTGCCACACAGATTCTTTTGTGCTCCGACTCTTGTTCGCCTCCCAGCCTGGATGGAAAATGACAAACAAAAACATGAAGTGTGTCATTTCCAGTAGTTATTCCTGATGCATACAACACATCCCTGGTGAAATGACCCGATGGAAGTTTAACTTTTAATGCCTGTTCTTTCAAGGGTTTAAATTGGAGTGGGTCATACAGCAAAGCTACATCTATGCCTCTAGGATCGGGCGATTCATGGTGTATGAATTTATATTTTAGATTCTTGAGTGGCGAGTATTTGGTGAGATGAATAAGGCATTTTCGGTTTTCTACTTCACATAATCCTACCAATGCAGGATTAGTCCATTCCCCAATGGCAGTTATGACTTTGGCAATGTGGTTGGCCTTTTCGATAAATTTAGGATATGTCGACCCTTTTCTGCCAGCAGGCAAAAACTCATTATCATTAGTTAAGGTGTCATCCTCGCAGTCGAAGAAGTTCTCTACATTGTACCACATCACTCTGAATCTTTGAGTGCCGTGTTCTTCTGCCTTTAGGACGGGAACTAACAATACAAGTATGCATATTATGAAGGCTTTCATAGACGGGTCGAGCTTATTTATGTGGCATCCATTGATACGCTCCCAGATCTGGCGAATTGTCTTTGATTCTATCATTGCCCAACAAATCTAATGGATATTTCTCGGCTATTGCTTTGTTTGCAATACCCCGTGCAACAGAAACAGAGTCAAGCCTAAAATCAAAATAAGCGTCAATTACGGACATATACCGTGTATTTATGAAAATGGTATCAGCCTTGGCAGCCCATCTAGTGTTCTTAAACTGAAAGCCTGTAAGTGGATTTGGTCTTTTTATGTAGTTGGACTCAAAATTGCCTTTGTAAGTATCGGCAAACAGTGTAGCCAAACTAAATTCATTATCCTTACTGCCTGTGATGATACAGTTTTGAAAATTTGACTCCATGGGTGAACAACGCTCCATATTCATAATCAACAAGGCTGGATTGCTATCTCTTCTGTTTGTAATCAAAGAAGAAATATCACTATCATTGAAATAGTTGGCTAATGTGCAGTGTACAAATGAATGTTTGCCTCCTTTTATATAAACACAGTAACTGCCTGTGTTGGATATTTCAGTATTAGTAATGTTGAGATCATGATTTTCAGTCATTAGTCCCGTGGTGGTAAAATTATGGATCCGACAGTAATCCATTTTTATTTCTGAGGGTTGGTTCATGTCAGTATTCGATGCTATTATTCCGTATGCTCCACCGTTCATAAACACATGCTGCAATACATGATGACGACCTGCACCATTGAGGGTAACTCCACCCCACTGACCCCAAATATTATTGTAGGGGAAAGGAATTTCAAAAGCAACTTTATCGAACCTGTGCCCACGCATGACAATGGGCTTTTCAAAACTACCATTGGCAATGAGAGTTCCGTTGACCTTGAGATGCCCATCGCTGTAAAAATAAAACCTGCATCCAGCACTAATGGTTAAAGTTCTTAATGAATCAACGGTTAATTCACCCATCACGAAGAATGGTTTTTGAGCGGTAAGTACACTATCAGTAGTGATTCGTCTATTTTTGAACAAGATAATGTCTTGACCTATCGCATTGAGAATAACCTTCTTATTTAAAGACCCCGTGGTAAAAGTGAGAGCATCTTCGACCAAAACAGGATTGTCTGAGTTATTTGGATTGATAGTCACCGAAACAAAAACATACATGCTGTCGTTAGCTCTGATTTTGATGTTTTTAAATTGATTGTCGGCACTGGTTGTACCATCTACATTGATTCTAAAAAGCGATAATTTACCTTGTGACAAACCAATGGACTGAATCAACAAGTCGGATTTCCCTTTGTTGTAAATCAAAAATTTTCTTGTCACACTCCCTAGTGAAGTAAAAACAGTGTCAAACTTCACCGTATCCATTGAAAATGAAAGCCTACTATCAGCACTAGCAGTCAAATCATCACTACATGACAATGTGCCAACAATGAAAAGAAAAAGTATTGAATGAACCCAGTATTTAATACAAAACATCTTCATGTGCTTGAAATTTACCGTTTAAAAAATATAATGATTATCCGCATAATGACCTGTTTACAGACAAGCTTCCTGCAACCGACCGACCTTGTCCGGTGAGCCGAAAAACAAGTGAGGTAGGCGGTTAAAAATCGTCCTGTTTGAGTCCCGTCGTATTTTCGACGGGATGAGTTTGGACGATTTGAGCCTGCCGAGTGCTAGTTTTTCGAGTGAAGCGGGCACAGTCTTGACCTTTTTTGCTTACTTTTTTGTGTTAAGACAAAAAAGTAAGTTGGGTTGAGGGGCAAAGCCCCTGTAGGAATAAACAATAGGTCGCTTTGCGGATAATCATAAAAAACATCAAACCAAACGGATTTGTACAACATTTATTTTCTGCAAAATTAAGTCAAAAGTTCTCTTTATCATTATTTTCAAGTATATTTGTGTCATTATTCTAACAATTAACAATCATGGCTAGTCGTAGAAAGCTAAAAAAAACAATTCAGTTTGTAACTACCGAACTGATCACCGAAATATACTTCCGCTTTTTGGTCAACAATCAAGTTGATGCCCAAAAAATTGAGAAAATGGTGCTTGGATTAATCACATTAAGCCGAGAATTTCAGATGCGCTCCAATCATATTGATGGAAAAAGTAATCCACATCTGGTGAAAGCCTACTACCGAAGACTTTATGGCGACTGGCAATTGGCCGTTGAAAAAATAATCATGGAGATACAAACATTATAATATCACAAAGCCTATTGGAATCCAATAGGCTTTGTGCATTCAGTAGGGTGAGTAGATGAAGATTATAACCAATTTCTACCACTAAATATCGGCATTGTACTTCAACTGTTCACTCTTGGATTGAAGTTCACCCTTCACAAGCAAGTGCGACAACTCACACACAAACATCTCCTCAGCGAGTCCATATTTTCCAACCCCGTTTCATAATGCCAAAAAAATTAATTATTTTTGAACTATTGAAACAAGTCCACCCTTTTAAATACTGCCGATGAAAAAACATCTGAGCGACATGATTACTCTCAATAGAATTGCTCAACGTTACTATCAGCCAGACGATGCATTCGAAATGGCTAGAGTGACGCGTATGGAAAGAATCAACACGCAACTTTATGAAATCGAAAAGCAAGGATCCGAAGTTATTGCTAATGAGATGGAGAGCTTAATTAGACTAAAACAATCGAAGGGCGAAAAATGCGTGCTTGGCCTCACTAATGGCAAATCAATGATGGGGGTATATGCTGCACTGATTAGAAAACACAAGGAAGAAAATCTTCAATTTTCAAACGTTTTAGTAGTTCTTCTCTTCGAATACTTCCCTCTAAAAGACTCACAAAGTGGATGCTTAGCACAGGTAAATGAAATGTTTCTTCGACATATCAATCTTCCTCAAGCCAATATTTTCACACCATATCACCACAACAGCCAGAAATCAGTCAGCGACGCTTGCAAAGAATTTGATGCAATGATAGAGGAAATCGGTGGAATAGACTATCAGCTACTGGGTATTGGGCGAACTGGTAACATAGGGTTCAATGAGCCTGGCACACAATCTGTATCCAAGACAAGACTGGTAATGCTCGATGCTGTGTCGAGAAAGGACGCCGCTAAAATATTTGGAAGCGTGGACGAAGTCCCTATTAGTGCCATCACACAAGGCATAAGCACCATTTTGAAGGCAAAAAAAATTGCTCTCTTGGCATGGGGTGAGCACAAAGCACCAATGCTCAAAGCTACAGTGGAAGGAACTGTATCAGAAACAATACCCGCTTCCTATCTCCAGCATCATCCAGATGTTAAAATAATTGCCGATTTGAACGCAGCAAATGAACTCACTCGTATCAGCAGACCATGGCTGGTCACATCGTGTGACTGGGATGATAAAATGATTCGTAGAGCCATTGTGTGGCTGTGTCAACGAGTGAACAAGCCGATACTAAAATTGACAGACAAAGATTATGCAGCGAATAGTCTGAGTGAGTTATTGGTCAAATATGGGTCGGCTTATGATGTAAATATTCGAATTTTCAATGATTTGCAAAAAACTATCACCGGATGGCCTGGAGGGAAGCCAAATGCCGACGACTCCAATAGACCTGAAAGAGCACTTCCTTATCCAAAAACAGTGCTGGTTTTTAGTCCTCACCCAGACGATGATGTCATATCAATGGGTGGCACACTTAAAAGACTGATTGACCAAAAACATGAAGTGCATGTGGCCTACCAGACTTCGGGAAATATTGCTGTGGCTGATGAAGAAGTAGCCATCTATCTAAATTTTGCGAAAGGATATCAACAATTGTTCGACACATCTAATGACAGCACCAAAGAAAATTTGGAGAACTTATCCTTACTTCTCACACATAAAAATGAAGGACAAGAAACCAATTATAGCTCCATTCTGAAGTTGAAAACACTCATCAGGCAGTGCGAAGCGTTACAAGCATGCAAGTATTTGGGTGTCCATTCTCAAAATGCACATTTCCTCAATATGCCCTTCTACGAAACAGGCGAAGTAAAAAAGAAAGATATTGATAAAGAGGATATTAGGATATTAATAGAATTAATCACAAAACTTAAACCACACCAAATTTATGTTGCCGCCGATCTGGGTGATCCACACGGAACCCACAAAGTTTGCCTAGACGCCATCTTATGGGCTATAGAGATGCTAAAGGATGAAACTTGGATGAAGGACTGTAGAATTTGGATGTATAGAGGTGCGTGGCTAGAGTGGGAAGTTGACCACATTGAGATGGCCGTACCTCTTAGTCCCGATGAACTTCGTACGAAGCGCAATGCAATACTTCGTCATCATTCACAAATGGAAAATGCTCCATTCTTGGGAAGCGACGAACGACTGTTTTGGCAACGTGCAGAGGACAGAAATCATGCCACCGCCAATTTATACACTCAGCTCGGATTAGCTTCCTATGAAGCCATTGAAGCATTTGTAAAATATAATCCATTCAAAGACTAACTACTAATAATCATAAAAAACCAAAATAGAGACTCTATGAAACAAATCAATTGCTTTATCCCTTTTCTGGACCTAGAACAGACCAGAGCTACTGTAGCCAATCTACAACAATCTGAATTGGTAAATAAAATATACTTGCTTTCAACATCTACACCAACGAATGAACTTGCAGGATGTGAAATTCTGTCGATAGATTCGCAGAATAGTTCAAATACGATGTCTCAAATCATTGCTCACTCTACTGTGGCATACACCTTAATTTACACCAAAGCCACAGCACTTGAGCTAGGTCAATTTGCATTGGATAGATTTATGACCATTGCCAATGACACAGCTGCGGGCTTGGTCTATTCGGATTATTATCAAATCATAGAGGGCACTCGTTCCAATCTGCCAGCTATAGATTATCAAGAAGGAAGCGTCCGCGATGACTTCAATTTTGGATCCGTGCTGTTTTACTCTGCTGAAGTGCTTCATAAAATCTCAGTAACCAATGAACCGGGGTATCAATTTGCAGGACTATATGATGTCCGTTTGAAAGTTTCACAAATTGCAAAATTGATTCATATCAATGAATACCTGTATACGGAGATTGAATTTGACAATAGAAAGTCGGGCGAGAAACAATTTGACTACGTGGATCCAAAGAACAGAGCCGTACAAATCGAAATGGAAAAAGCATGTACTGAGCATTTAAAGTCCATTGGTGCTTATCTGTCTCCCAACTTCCAAAACGTAGGATTTGACGATTGCGAATTCAGTTTTGAAGCAAGCGTGATTATACCAGTTCGCAATAGGGCGAAAACCATTGGAGACGCTATAAAATCAGTGCTTTTACAAGAAACTAGCTTTAAGTTTAACTTGATAATTATTGACAATTTTTCCACCGATGGCACAAGTGAAATTATTGAGCAATACGCTGCAACAGATTCTAGAATTATACACCTTATCCCTGAGAGAAAAGACC
>CAIUKZ010000429.1 GCA_903899865.1 uncultured Bacteroidales bacterium
TCAAGATAATTATTCTCTCTATTAAAATACATTCCCTACGGGAAATTAATCACTTATAAAGAGTTATATAGGAGATAACTATGCAAATTGTAGCTGGATTTTTCCCGTAGGGAATTGATATTAATAGAAATATTGAGAACGATGGCAGGTTCCCCGAAGGGGGTAACTGCTGATTAGCATACATTAATCCTCTAAAGGGGAATGAATCAAGATAATTATTTTCTCTATTAAGATACATTCCCTACGGGAAATTAATCACTTATAAAGAGTTATATAGGAGGCACAAAAGATTTATCCGAATGGGTAGAATCGAAAACTTGCGATGAAAATGCAGTGAGAGACGCCGCATGCGACGTCTCTCACTATAAAATGGGCATAGAATGGAGTTTTACTTAAGCAAGAACCTGGTATCAAACTCTTTCTTATCATTAGTAATAACTTTGGCCAAATAGGGTCCTGGTGGCAGATTGACGTTCACATTGGTCTTTTGATTTGATGCGAAAGGAATTTGTTGGATGAACTGTCCTGACAAATCATAGAGTGAAACAGAACCACTAAGTTCGGAACTGTTGTCAATCGAGATTACATTATTCATTCCATACACTCGGATTTGAGAACTTGCATTGTCATAATCGGAGGTGGCGATATTTTTACCACTATATGATGTGATTAGTTTAAACCTCTTTGATGGGCTTGATGTTTGATAAGAAGTAAAGGTATATTTTGTACCAGTGAGGCTGACATCTATCGTTTTTCCAAGCAGTTGATCCACAAGGTACAAAGTAGAATGAACATCCGAAAGGTTTTGATGATTGAACACCATGGTGTAGCTTGTATCTTTGAAACTAGCTTGCAAAGAAAGGTCAATATTATTGATGTCATTCACGGAATTTACTTGGTAATTTTTACCATCAAATTCGGTAGCAAACAATTGCAAAGTTCCAGCAGCAGCAATGGATTTGTAACCATCCCAGCCATTGTCGAAGGCGTGAGTACACACCGAATCGAGTACTATCCACATACAATCGGCAGATTTAGAACCTGCAATTTCGATTCGAGTACACACTTTGTTGGCGCTTTTCTTGGCTCTCATCAATTCAGAATTTTTAGTAACCACTGCACTATAAGGCATTTCTATCCAGGCGTCTGGGTTACTAGATTTTGACATTATCACAACAGCACTCATAGATGGTATTTGAGAAGGCAGCCCCCCTATTCCAGCTACGAAAACAGGAACTGTAAGATACTGACCAGGTGCACCACCCGACACCCCACCTGAACCAGCATTAACCCAATCTCTATAAGAACCAGTGTTGTAAAAGTAAATGCTGTTTTCGATTACAGCAGGATCTCCAGAGCCAAATACAATCTGCGATATATCCACAGCAGCTGTGTAGGGGTTAGAAATTAGATGTTGCCCTGGATAAGTAGCAGTTGAAGTATAACTTAAGGGTGAGTGACCCGCATTGAAATCACTATTTTCAAGCGTTCCTTGGAATTGAAATACACCAGGTGTGGACCGAGCGACAGAATAACCAGTAAAAGAAGAAAGAGAGCTACCTGTACCTAACTGGGTCCATACACCAGAAGTCCCAACAACAGCTTCATTCAATCTATACAATTTGAAACCAGCAAAGTTCGTTTCATAATTAAGATTTCTCAACGGGATACCCATGTATTGAGCTTTTCCATTGGTGGACTTGGAATACATTTCCACAGTGGCTTGCACTGGCGATCCATAAGCATTATGAAACACCAAAGATGCATTGGGAGTAACTCCTGTAGGGTCGGCTTTCAAAACTAAACCAGTGGTTCCAGCAGCATTGGAGATTGTACCCACTACGTTCAAGAAAGTAGATGTAGGCACTGTCAATTTTTTTCCGTTATTGATAGTCAGCACATTATTAACTGTAAAATCAGTGTTTAAAGTAACATCGGCATTATCAATGGTAAGATTGGCCAAGCGGTTATTTAAGATTATCCCGCTGTTGATGTTTTGAGGATTGCTACCTCCGAAAGTAAGAGTTGGGCTATTGGTCACACCATCAAGTTTTCCGGCAGCAGTCACCGCAAGCGTATTGAGCAGGTTGATGGTTCCGCTAAAAGTCACATTGTTTGCATTGCTGACAGTGAGGTTGTACACTTGATTGTTGTCAAAAGTATTTGCAGGTATGCTTTGAGCAGAAGTACCAGCTAACTCAAAAGTAGAATTAGTGGCAGCAGCATCAATTTTTGCTCCATTATTTAAGGTTAAACTTCCTTTGAGCGTCATTTTATAACCATTCAAATGCAGTAAGTAATTTGATTGGCTGTTTTTGAAATCATTTACCACCAAATCAGCAGACAAGTAACAGTCGTTGAGAGGATTGTCATTAAAATAAATGTTGGCATTCGGTGATGGAACAGCATTGGCAGTCCAGTTAGCAGGGTTGTTGAAGTTGGTATCTACAGTTCCCTTCCATTTATTGACAATGGCTTCCCATGCTCCAATATAAGGTACAGTGGCTCTGGTAACAAGGTTATAGTCACTGTTCACACCCAATCCTGTGGTAGCAACTAAGTCAATAGCATTTGGGTAATAATCACTTGCAGTAAGGCTTCCCTGATTCACGAATGAAGGATTTACATTGTAACTATTTGCATCCTTCGAAGTAGTAGTTTTCCATGCCGCAAAAGTGAGCACATCAGTACCAAAATTTCCAAACTTCGAGCCGGTTCCAGAAACGAAGTAATCGTTATAATCGGCAGTTAGACTACCGCCTGATGGTATGGACACACTGTAGTGCTTGCCACTAGCACCACCAGAATTGCTTCTTGCGTTATAGAAAATATTGTTACGATAATCGCGTGTAGCAGCACTAGAGTTGTTTAACAAAGCGTAACTATTGTAAGTACCTGAAGAAGGCGAACCACCTACATAAACGGTATTGTAATAAAGATTTGTGTTTTGACTAGCAGAACCTACATCAACAATACCATATATAGTTGAAGCTGTATTCCCAGTTACACTAATGATGTTATTCGAATAAGTTGATAATCCGGTAGAAATACGCATCCCAATAATAATAGCTCCCACTGAGGCATTGTGTACACTAAGTCCGCTCACAAAATTTCGAGAAATGGCATTACCTCCAGTGCTACCAGCAAAATAGATACCAGTAACATATCCAGCAAATGCGGTGTAGGTATTCGACAAATTATACACATTATTGCCTGTTACTGTTTTTAAGGCAGTAGTACCAGAAAGCATGATACCAATAACAGAGCCTGTTGAACCAGAAGAGGTGTAGGCATTAGAATTGGTCAAATCATGAACAGTATTAGCATTCATGGTCAACAATGCAGTAGCCGAAGCAATACCTGTAATGGTTCCCCCGGTGCCAGTATTGGTGTTGGTAGAGCCGTTTACAATATTGGCAACCATGTTGCCATTAATAGTAGCCGTGCCAGTACATTGAGAATAAATGCCATACACACTTTGTGAGTTAGCTGTGCTAGAAGAAGAGGCAAAAATACTATTGGCAACCGTATTACTTCCAACTGTATTATTACTTATGGTAACCGTACCAGCTGTTGCAGTTTTATTAATGCCATAGAAATTTGTCGCCAGAGTGGGCGCATTTGCAGTAGTGACACCCGCGACAGTGTTGTTTCTACAGTCCACTATACCTGTGCTGGAAATGTTGATGCCATACACATTGGCACCTGTAGCAGCAGCGGTGACAAGAATAGAATTAACACCATTGGACACACCAATGACATTTCCATTGGATGTTCCCACATTTACATTGCCAGCTGAGATATTGATTCCTGTCCAGTTGGCCGAACTGGAATTGCTCCATGAGACATTTTGAATTTTGTTGTTTTGAACCGACGTAGCAGTAGCGGTTCCCACATTAATACTGATACCAATAAATGTAGAGTTCATACCAGCTTTTGTGAAAGTACCATCATTGTCGGATGAACTGCCACCGATAACATTGTCACTGACAACAAATCCGTCTCCAGAAGTATTGCTTATAGATATAGCATTATAAGCCACCGAGGCGGTTGGATTGAAAAGTGTGGTTTCATAAAATTTATTGTTACTCACCGTACATGCGGTAGTACTAGTGGTAAGAAAGACTCCATTAGAAGCGATTGACTTGTTGAAGCAATCATAGATTCTATTGGATGATATTGTAATTCCGCTATTATCCTTAGCGGTAGTTCCCGACGAGTAGATGGCATTGATGGGTCTGTTAGCATTGGTAGATGCAGAAATATTGTTATTAGAAATGGTATTATTATCATTCCCAGTAGTTCCTGTAGTAGTGCTAAAAAAAACGACACCACTTGAGGTTCTTGTTTCCGCTCCTAGTATGTTGCAATACTGAATGGTGTTATTCGTAGCGTCATTTAAGAAGCGAATGGTACACGTTCCAGTAGCGTTGGATGTGCTTTGATTATTGATAATTAAGTCGGGGGCGTCTCCTATTGCACCTACCCTACCGTCGAATGTAACATTGTCGGCACCCGAGAAATCAATAAGAGGTGTTGCCACATTTCCGACAATAGAGAGTCCCGCAACTGTAGGATAAATGAGTACAGAAGAATAGTTGGCTGCACCAACACCACTAGCATTGAGCACAGCAGTAGCGGCTTCTGTGGTAGAACTATTAATTTTAATTTCCAGACTACCAGTATGAGTACCTGCATTGATGGCGCTAAATGCACCTCTCAAAGTATTGTATCCTCCTTGAAAAACACCAGCCTTATACACACCTACATTGGTAAGCATGGCACCTATTTCAAATGCACCCATGGTAGGAGTAGCTAGCCTTCCTGCTCCCGTATAATCCGAACCAACCCCAGTAGAAGTCGATCCCAGTAGCAACAATGACGAAGGCATATAATCAGCAGCAGCTGTTCCACCTGCATTTGCAAGTCCGGGGTTTACTACCACACTATTTGAATTTTGCGAGGTGGCAGTTTGAAGCGCAGCAAGTGTGACTCTATTAGCA
>CAIUKZ010000430.1 GCA_903899865.1 uncultured Bacteroidales bacterium
CATTCGTTTTTTGTAGCACAAAATTACACCAAAATCCTCAATTATCAAATTCAAATTCAAAGAATTATGGTGGGTGTAAATCTGCTCATTTAGAGATTGTTAAATGAAAAATGACCATTCAGTGAGTAGAAATGGTCATTTGATTATAAATATTGCAGTAGATTTTGGTGGGTTTGAATGCTTAGTTACATTCCCATTTTTCTACGTAAAACTTCAATTTGTTTATTCCAGAGCAATATCATGTCTTCCTTTTCATCCTCTTCCGAGAAGTCGGTGACTATGAGTGCAAGTCCTCCTGTAACTTCGAGCGTGGTAATTTTTAGTTCAAAATAATTTTCAGTTCCTTTGTCTTCCTCCCATTGAAACCGAATGTACGAGCTTGCTTTTTTGATAATAATGACGCATTTTGTTGGAAGTTTTCCCAAATAAAAGTGAAGTTTTCATCTTTGTCTTTCACTTTATCAGCAAACCATTCTGACAGTCCGAGAGAAGTACTAATAGAATTCCAGAGAACTTGAATTGATGAGGTTTTTAGTTGATACTCGATAGTAAACTTAGTTTTTTTCATAAACAGTAATTGAACCAAAAAAATGTCTTAATAACTTTCGAAAATAGGTATAAAATTGCTTTATCCATTTTCTGATTGTTATTTTTAGCAGTAACGATATTAAATCATCAATTTTAAAACAAATCCATAGATAAACTGTCGCAATTTACGATAAAATGAACACTTCACCAAATCAAACGGTGTGAACGAATAAAAAAAATGATTATTTAACCTTTAGACTGTCAGCATTGAAGCAAAATGGGAGTAATGTCTTGATGTTTTGTACTTTCGTTATTTCTGTTGATCCATAAAGGTAGCACACTATGTCCTGATTGTATCTAATTTCGGTTTCTAACAACACTTGTCTGCAAGCACCACACGGTGATATGGGCAGTTCAATAAATTGTCCATTTGTAAACGCAGCAATAGCAATTGCTTTTACTGCAGCGTTAGGATACTTTGAGTTGGCATAAAACATGGCTACACGCTCAGCACAAAGCCCTGATGGGTAGGCCGCATTTTCTTGATTTGTTCCGCTAATTATTTCACCGTTATCGAGCAATACTGCCGCCCCAACGTTGAAGTGGGAGTAGGGTGCATAGGCGTTTTCGGTAGCTTGTTTGGCTTTTGATATCAATAATTGTTCATTTTCGTTCAGCTCTTCAAACGTGCAACTGATGGATTTTAATACGAGTGTGTGTTCCTTCATGATGGATGATTGTATTGATTTAGTTGATTGTAAAGTTCATTAATGACCAAGAGTGTTCTAAGCACCCAAATCGTGCCAATATATTTAGGTCTTAATTCACAAATGTAGAAAAATTTATGGTTAAATCTTAGATATTGATTTATATGTTTTAAATTTGTAACCTAATCTATTAGCATTAAAAAATTTGATGGCACGAAGTTTCACTTTACTCATGGTTTTCGTTTTATGTTGCAATGTGGTGAATGCGCAGTCTCGCAATAAGGCTTACCTCAATTACATTGAGACCTATTACCTTTTAGCTCAGAAGCAACAACAAGAATATGGTATTCCATCCAGTATTACCCTAGCGCAAGCATTGTTGGAGTCAGGTGCCGGTCAGGGCAAATTGGCCAGTTTGTCTAACAATCATTTCGGGATAAAATGCAGCGATTGGCAGGGGGAAAAGGTCTATCATGACGATGATCAGCAAGGTGAGTGTTTTAGAAAGTATGAACAAGTTCTCGAATCGTACGAAGACCATTCGGCTTTTTTAAAAAACAAACAACGGTATGCGCTCTTATTTGAATTATCACCAACTGATTATCAGGGATGGGCATTGGGTTTGAAAAAGGCTGGTTATGCCACCGACCCTAATTATGCAGTAAAACTCATCAATATTATTCAAGACTATGAATTGAATCAATATGACATAAGCCAGGTCAAGCCACACAAACCGACAGACAATGAAACAATGCCTATTACTTCTACCAGTAATGGGCAGTTTTTTGAAAGCATGGGCAAGGTGCAGGCATATACAATGCATGAAGTGATGAAAGTCAATGGAGTAGAATATGTGGTGAGTCGTCCTGACGATACGTATGAATCCATAGCATCAGAGTTTGAAGTGTCAGTTAAAAAACTTTTTAAGTTTAATGATATTAAACCCCCAGCTAAACATCTCAAGCCTGGAACCAGAATATTTGTTCACTGGAAAAAATGTGGAACGCCTCGAAAATTTGCAACTCACAAGGTTGTTGCTGGTGAGACGCTCTATCGCATATCTCAAAATTATGGAGTCAAGATGAAACGAATCATGACACTAAACCATCTAAATGAAGATGAAGTGTTACAAGTGGGGCAGGTGCTTAAACTACGGATTAATTTTCTGTTTTTTTAAATAAAAATCAACGATAGATGCGTAAAAATAATACAGAATTACTAAGTGATGTCATTCGCCAGGTGTTGAAGGCCCAAAAGCTTGATGTTCATCTGTATGAAAAAATGCTTATCGAGGCTTGGCCTGTGGTGCTGGGCGACAATCTTGTGAAATATACCACCGATTTGGTTATCCGCAAAAAGGTATTGTACGTAAGTCTATCCTCTTCAGTTCTCAGACATGATCTGTCGCTTTCAAAAACCCAAATCATGCAATCACTAAACAAGCAAGTTGGCACTGAGGTAATTGTTGATATTGTTTTTAAGTAGGGTCTGCTGAAAAACTCCGTAGGAGTTAACTGTGGATAACCCCCAGTAAGCGAAGCGCAACTGGGGGATGTGAATGCCCCTAAAATATCAACCCCGTAGTGGGTTGAACCCAACAGAGTGCTTGTAGGTGAACCCACTACGGGGTTCTGTTTTCGACTTTGTACTTCATCCCCCAATTCATTTGGGGTCCCGCATAGTCGGGATGTACCATTCTCCATGGTTAATCCCTACGGGAATATTATATGTAAAGTGCAAAGAAAATGAACAAACACACTGTAAACACTAGCACTTACGAAAGAATAAAATCAATTATATGACTGTCTAATAGGTGTTTATAAGTTTGTATGCAGACTCTAAATAAAGATTTTATCATATTTATCTTAAGTTTCGGATATTTTCCAATACATTATAAATTTACTTCCAATAACACTAATGGACTATCGAAATCAACTCCTAAATCCGATATCAAAAGGTTTTGTTGATGATATTGTAAAAAATGTTCTAGACAATGAGGACCATTTTCTGCCATTTTTTCAACTGATGTTTGATGTAGAAGAGCGAGTTGCATGGAGAGCAGGCTGGGCATGTTCGAAAATTAGTACCAAGCAGCCTCTTTGGTTTTTACCTTCACATGTGCAGCAGTTGGTTCAATTGGCACAATCTACAAAATACCAAGGTGTACTTCGCGGCTGTCTATCCATTTTGTATGATATAAACCAACCAAATTTATATTCAGGTGAATTTGTCAATGATTGTTTTGAATGGATGATTTCGCCCAAATATCCCATTGCCGTACAAGCTTACGCCATGAAATTGCTCTATCAATTGTGCCTGATAGAGCCCGATTTAGCCATCGAATTAAAAGCATATTTGGAAAATATCGATTCAAATAATTACTCTGTGGGCTATCTTTCTACACGTAATAACGTGATTAAGTTGTTGAATAAGAAAGTGTTGGGCTGAGTTGTGGAAAACTATTAATTATTAATAACACTTTTTTTGAATTAAAAGTGTTACTTTTGCCCTGATATTTTTTGCGCATAATTGTGCATAATCTAAACGTTTAATTAAAAAGAAAGTTTTATGACTTTAAAAAAGAACATTCTAGCTTTACGACAAAAAAAGGCAATTGTTGAAAAGGGTGGTGGTGACAAAGCCATTGAAAAACAAGTGGCTATGGGTAAGTTAACAGCCCGTGAGCGTATTCTTACACTGTTGGACGAGAAATCGTTTCATGAATACGACCTTTTTGTAGAGCACGAGGAGAGAAACTTCGGTATGGAGGGCAAAGACCTACCAGGTGATGGTGTGATTACAGGTACAGGAACTATCAATGGTAATCCTGTTTGTATTTATGCTCAAGACTTTACTGTAATGGGTGGATCTTTGGGTTTGAAACATGCTCGTAAAATAACAAAAATCATGGATCATGCCTTGAAAATGAAGGTGCCATGTATTGGAATTAATGATTCGGGTGGTGCACGTATTCAAGAAGGTATTGGCGCATTAGCTGGCTATGGTGAGATTTTTTATCGCAACACAATGGCATCTGGAGTTATCCCGCAGATTTCTGTAATTTTGGGACCTTGTGCTGGTGGAGCTGTTTATTCTCCTGCATTGACAGATTTTGTGTTCGTAGTGGAAAATATTTCGAAAATGTTTATCACAGGCCCAAATGTTATTGAAACCGTATTGGGTGAAAAAATATCACAAGAAGATCTTGGTGGTGCTCGTGTTCATGCCGAAATTACTGGTAATGCACACTTCTATGCATTGAGCGAACTTGAATGTTTGGATCAAATCAAAGAACTTATTTCTTTAATACCACATAGCAACCAACAAAAAGCGCAACGTATTGAACCTAAGGAACCAAAATTCCATAAACACATAGAAAATATTATCCCTTCTGATCCAAAGCAACCTTATGATGTACGTGAGGTGATTTATGCGTTGGTGGATGATTCGAAGTTTTTGGAAGTTCATGAGCTTTGGGCAGCAAACATTGTCATTGGTTTTGGTCGTATGAACGGTGAGACCATCGGTTTTGTAGCCAACCAACCTTTGTATCTTGCAGGGGTATTGGATTGCGACGCTTCTGATAAAGCAGCTCGTTTCATTCTATTCTGCGATGCATTTAATATTCCAATCGTGACTTTAGAAGATATGCCAGGTTACTTGCCAGGTGTGGATCAAGAACACGCTGGGGTTATTCGCCACGGGGCTAAAGTGCTTTATGCTTATTCTGAAGCTACAGTTCCAAAGATTACGGTTATTCTACGTAAAGCATACGGTGGAGGTTATATTGCAATGAACTCACGTCACTTAGGTGCTGACTTTATGTTGGCATGGCCAGGTGCCGAAATCGCTGTAATGGGACCAGAAGGTGCAGCTAATATTATTTTCCGTAAAGAAATTATGGAGGCTGAAGACGAAGATGCAATGCGTCAACAAAAGGTGCAGGAGTATATTGAAAAATTCGCAAATCCTTATGTGGCAGCTTCCAAAGGGTATATCGATGCGGTGATCGAACCTTCAGAAACTCGTGGATTATTGTTGCATGCTTTGGAGCTGTCTCAAAATAAAGATGACTATCGCCCAGCTAAGAAACACGGTGTTCCTCCGTTTTGATGCATGTTTTTCTTAAATAGTAACAGAAGTGTTGTCGGATGAGTCAACAAAAATGTAAAACCATATCAGAACTAAAATTATGCAAATAGATAAACAGGAACTTGTGGATTTTGCTGTAACAGCAAGAAAATACAAAACACTCTTGACAACAAAATACAAGAATAGAAAAACTTGGTCAAATCCAAGTCCTTATGAGATTCAGTCATATATTCCAGGGACTATTCTTGAGATATTTGTTAAAGAGGGGGAAGTTGTAAATGAAGGTTCGCCATTGTTAATTCTTGAAGCAATGAAAATGCAGAATAGAATTGAAATGCCATTTACAGCTAAGATTTCCAAAATCAATGTTGAGGTAGGGGTAAGGGTGCCTAAAGATTGTCTGATGATAGAACTTGAGGCCATTGATTAATGCCAAAACAATACAAATAAAAAATGCCTGATTGCTAATCCAATCAGGCATTTTTTATAAAATCAAGTTGCTGAATAAAATCCCTAAATTCTTGTTTAAAGTTAGATGTAAAACCATCCTCTTGTATGGTTTGTTGGATTTGGTCGATGCTCCAAAATTTCCCTTCGCTAATTTCTATAGGATCGGGAGTGATGCTTCCATCGTAAAAAGTGTAAAAACTATACACCAATTCTGATTCGAAAGCCGACGTATGTACATAACTGCCAATGAATAATGGAGTAAAACCTCCTATACCTAGTTCTTCATTTGCCTCTCTGAAAAGTGCATGCTCTATCTCTTCTCCAAAACCGATATGCCCACCTACAGAAGTGTCCCATTTGCCTGGTTGTATGTCTTTTTCCATCGACCTCTTTTGAAGATATAGTTCATTTTTTGAATTGAAAACATGTAGATGTACCACCGGATGAAGTAGAAAGCTACCCGAATGACACTCTTTTCGAGTGGCTTGACCGATAATGTTTCCCTCCTTGTCAACCAACGGGAATAATTCTGAACTGTTTGTAAGCATGTTTTTTCTGTGATAAAATGATTCTATGATTTACAAAAGTATAGGTATTAACTTGCATTTGCAAACTTTGAGACAATGAAACGAGCACGACAAATTAACTTTGACACACAAGGAGATGTTTATGTGCGAGTTCCATCTGACAACTAAAAAACAATTATAAACAGATGAAAATATGTATATCATGAGTGAAATCATTAGAAGTTAATAAAGTTTAATTTTGTATAGTTTAAGTAGTGGTAAGCCTTGAATTTATAGTCTTAATTTTATCTGACTTTCATTTTTGATGGACGAGAATTTATTAGCGAATATGTTCTGGGTTGAGTTGATTATTTCTGATTGTGTGCCAAAATTAGATGGAAATTTGTATCTTTGTGGGATGTATTGAATCAACAAAAAGGATACAATAACTTATGTTGATAGTACTGGCTTAAATCTATGAGACTTATGTCAAAAATAGATAGTAATTCTTGAAGGTACATTTCCAAAAAATAAGAAATGAAAGAGTTTAAAATAGCTGTTATTGGATTAGGGTATGTTGGTTTGCCGTTAGCAATTGAATTTGGTAAAAAATTCAAAGTAGTAGGATATGATATCAATCAAAAAAGGGTAGAGGAACTACAAAATGGCTATGATCATACACTAGAGGCCGACTTGGAAGGGATGAATCAAGCAATGTCTATTCGTGTTGAGAATGAAGAATTAGGACTCTCCTTTTCATCTTTTGAAGATGAACTTAAACAGTATAATACTTTTATAGTAACTGTACCCACGCCTATCAATCAGTTCAATATGCCCGACCTACGCCCTTTGATAAGTGCTTCTAAGATGCTGGGAAGGGTAATAAAAAATGGTGATATTGTTATTTATGAATCCACCACTTATCCTGGTTGCACAGAAGAAGACTGCATACCTGAAATCGAAAAAGTGTCAGGTCTAAAATTTAATACCGATTTTTTTGCTGGGTATAGTCCTGAACGCATTAACCCTGGCGATAAAATTAATACACTAACTAAGATTAAAAAAGTAACATCAGGTTCTACTCCAGATATTGCAAACAAGGTAGATGGGTTATACGCTTCAATTATAACGGCTGGTACACACAAGGCCCCGAGTATAAAAGTGGCTGAAGCATCCAAGATTATTGAGAATGCTCAACGCGATGTCAATATCTCGTTTGTAAATGAACTGGCACTCATTTTTGATAGAGTGGGCATTGATACCAATGATGTGATTGAAGCTGCAGGTACAAAGTGGAATTTCTTGAAATACCGCCCAGGATTGGTCGGAGGACACTGTATCAGTGTAGATCCTTATTACCTTGCTAGTAAAGCCGAGTCGTTAGGCTATGTTCCAAAAGTAATCCTTTCTGGACGCCATGTAAATAACAGCATTGCACCTTTCATCGCCAACAAGGTGTTGAAGCTGATGATCAAAAAAGTACATGCCATCAATGGCGCTAATGTGCTAATATTAGGTATAACTTTCAAGGAAAATTGTCCCGATATAAGAAATACCAAAGTGGTAGATATTTATAGAGAGCTATGTGATTTTGGCCTAAATGTAGATATATACGACCCATGGGCTATAGCAGAAGAAGTGAAAGAAGAGTATGGAGTCGAAACTCTTAAATCACTGGATGAAAGCAAAAAATATGATGCTATACTTCTTGCCGTAGCTCACGATGAGTTCAAAGAATTTAATTTTGAGAAGTATTATAACGCTGGTGCAGTAGTGTTTGACGCCAAAGCAGTGGTGGATAGACGCTGGGTAGATGGGAGATTGTAGGGAGTGGTGATTTTGATGAATTTAAAATAGGCAAATGAGATTTTTTACTTTTTTAAAATTAGACAATCGTTTGGATATTGCAAAGCTTAATATCCTATATTCTTTTGGATTAAAGGGTATAAGTGTTTGTATTTCTCTAATAATTGTACCGTTGACAATTAAGTGTCTAAACGCAAATGATTTTGGAGTTTGGCTAACTCTAAGTTCGTTAATTGTTTGGATTGGTTATTTTGATATTGGTTTAGGAAATGGTTTGAGGAATAAACTGGCAGAAGCAATTGCAGTTGAAGATTACGAAATTGGACAAATATATGTAAGTACTACATTTGCATTATTATCGATAATAATGTGTTTGTTTTTTATTTTGGTAATTATAATAAACCCATGGTTAGATTGGTCTGCAATCTTAAATACAGACCATAAACAAGGAATAGATTTATCAAAGGTGGTAGTTGTTGTTGTTGGTTTTTTTTGTTTACAATTTGTATTTAAAACAGTAGGAATAATTTTTGTTGCCAGTCAGAAGCCAGCACTAAGTGATTTGATTAATGTTTGTGGGAATTTATTGGCTCTAATTGGAATTTATATTTTAACGAAAACAGAGTACAGTTCTTTGGGTTTTGTAGCACTAATATTTTCAGCCTCTCCAGTATTAATAATGTTAATAGCATTTCTATTTGCATTTAATGGAAAGTACTCTAAATTAAGTCCAAAATTATCTTTGGTAAATTTCAAATACACCAACGAATTAATGGGACTTGGAATTCAGTTTTTTATCATTCAGATTGCCGTTTGTGTTGTTGTTTATACTTCAACGAATATAATCATCACGCAATTGTTTGGACCGAGTCAAGTCACAATTTATAATATTGCATATAAGTATTTGTATTCCATTTCAATGGTATATACAATTATCCTTATGCCATTTTGGAGTGCAGCCACAGATGCATACGTTAAACATGATTTTCAATGGATAAAATTGTCAATAAATAAGTTAATATATATATATATTGGATTTTTGGCTTTAACACTTATTCTGCTTGTTTTTGCAAATAGATTTTACATTGTTTGGGTAGGTTCAAACATAAGAGTGCCGTTTATTCTTTCCCTATTTGTGGCCTTGTATGTCACTCTATTTAACTGGAGTAATACGTTTATTTATTTTATAAACGGAATTGGTAAAATCCGATTACAACTTTATCTAACTTTATTTGTAGCTGTAATATATATTCCATTGACAATTTATTTAGGTAGGGTATTCGGTTTAAATGGTGTAGTTATTTCTTCATGTATAAGTCTTTTACCCGCTTCCATATTGATGCCAATTCAGTGTGTAAAATTATACTCTGGAAGTGCAAAAGGAATTTGGAACAAGTGAATGATTTTTCAAATATTTCTGTTAGATAACGAATAGTGTATTTTATAAGTCAATAATGAAACAAATACAAAAATTTTCTATAATAACTGTATCTTATAATTCTGTTGCAACCATAGAGCAAACTATTTTAAGTGTATTAAATCAATCCTATTCAAACATCGAGTATATTATAATTGATGGTGGAAGTACAGACGGTACTGTTGAAATTATAAAAAAATATCAAGATCGAATTTCATATTGGGTTTCTGAACCTGATCAAGGTATTTATGATGCCATGAATAAAGGAGTGCGTGTGGCGACTGGTGAATGGGTTGGAATTATTAATAGTGATGATTATTATGAATTAGATGCTATTGCTAGAATTCAGGAAGTAATAAATGACAATTCAGAGTTTGGATTGTTATTTGGTAACATGAAATTCATATACCCTAATGGGACAACTAGAATTTATAAACCTACCTTTGATATAGAAAAAATATGCAATAACATGACAATTTCCCATCCTACTGTTTTTGTTAAAAGATTAGTTTATAATAAATTAGGATTATTTAATTTAGATTATA
>CAIUKZ010000431.1 GCA_903899865.1 uncultured Bacteroidales bacterium
AAAATTTTATGGATTTGTCCGTAATGACATTTTCTATAACTCGCGTCAAAACTACGAGGCACTTGACGGAATCTTCAACCTCAACCCCAAACCCATAGTACTAGATGCCAATGGGATGGACAAGAATGCATGTCCTCAAGCCAATCTCTCATGTATCACTACTCGACTAGGAGTTGATCTACATGGCACTGATATACTAGGTGCCAAATCAAGCGGCAAGGTAGAGGTGGATTTTGCAGCTGCCAACCTGCTTGGGTCTAACAACATCATGAATGTAGTACGAATTAGACATGCCTACACACAACTCAAATGGACTAAAAGCGAATTACTGATTGGGCAAAATTGGCATCCCATGTTTGTTGCAAGTATGTTACCTAGCAATTTCACATTCAGTGCTGGCGCGCCTTATCAGACTTTTAGTCGCACACCCATGGTGAGTTTTAAACAACACCTTACTCCCACACTGACATTGACTGGAGCTGCATTATCACAGCTACAATTTCCTTCGTATGGACCAACAGGTGGAACCAACATCTACATGAAAAAATCTATGACTCCAGAGATTTTTGTAAGTTTAGAAAACAAAACAGAACATTTCACTGTAGGAGTAGCGGGTGACTACAAACGATTAAAGCCTAGTTCAAATACTATAAGTTCCTATACGGCCATGTCATACGTGCATTATTCTAGCCCGATGCTACAAGTAAAAGCAAAAACTTTGTTGGGTCAAAACCTTTCAGATTTAATTTTACCTTGGGGCTATGGAGTGGGTGCTACTACAACAGCTAATGACACAGTATATGTAAACCAAAATATGTCAAGTAGTTACCTTAATGTTGCTTATGGAAAAAAAATACAAGTTGGGTTGTTTTTGGGTTATCAAGTAAACTTGGGCACTTCGGGTGAGTTGTTTGACAAAGACAATGATGCAACCAAAACACAATACATCACTTATCGATTTGGCGAGACAAGTACTTCACAAAACGTACTGAATAATTCATACAGAATAGCTCCTCACATTAGCTATAAAATATCTAATTTCATTGTGTGTCTTGAATACGAACGCACTACAGCTGAATATGGAACAATGAATAAACAAGGCAAAGGTGAGAAGCCTCATAGTGTAACTAACAATAGAGGATTGTTATCAATACTGTATTTGTTTTAGACAATAAAAAAATGGGAAGTTATCGAACGTCCCATTTTTTTTATCTTCCAATCACCTTAAACCCTATCAACTTATCGTACCGATCACCCCATGGGCGCTGATAGACGTAAATGCTATATTCATTGCTAGTTTGCCAATAACTTCCATCCACCCTCTCTGCCGATAATTTACTATTATTCTTCTGCTTAAACCAATGCTGGTAATTATACCCACCTTGTTTAAGTAGTAGTTCTTTTGTATAGGCCTCATTTTCAAACGAGTAAACCATTTTTACTGATTCATCTATTTGATTAAAATTGAACTCACCGCCCAAATAGATGGAACCATCAAAAAATGGCTCCTTGGTTGGAATACTAAAGTGAACATACACATAATCGGCTTCCACCTCAGGGTCTGATGCTCTCTGAACATTGATGATATACCTCCCATTCACATCAAAACTTTGGGTGTAAGTCTTGGCGGTCTGAATTTTATTGGGGAATAGAAAAGCATGGTAATTGGGGCGAAGCATGCGGACATAATCTACACCTGTTCCACCTACAAGTACAGATGAAATATCGAATCGGTTATATTCATTACCTCCTTCAAAAATCAATTCCTTCTTGCTAAAAAAATTAAGTTTGGTGTCGGTAAACGATGTCGGTTGAAGATTAGTAACCTGATTGTCAGTACGATTATTCTGCCTAACCACAATTTTCACTTCCGAAAGTATATCTTTTGTTGGGTAACCCGCCAAATCTACTTCAAAATCCAATTGTTGAAGCCTGGTATTCAACTCGGTGTCTGTATTCCCACGTATGCTCCCACTAATTTTGGAACGAGAGTCGTAAACCGAAAAACAGGCCTGAGCTACAGGATTGTCAAATTGATTATCTTCATAAATATAAGCAATGTAATTTCCGGTAATTTTAAATGAGATATCATCGTTGGGAAAGCTAAACGAATAATTGGTGTATATCACCGTAGTGGTTTGTGACAACTTGATGTCGGTAATATTGGCATTAGTAAAACCGTTGAGATATTCATTGGAGTTGAGATTGGACGGTGTCCAGTCAGCATTGCAGTGAATAATGCGATAGCCATAAGCATGTGCATTGTGCGACAATTCATCAAACGAAATTTTAATTTGCTCATTACCACCTAGCTGAATAACTGGCAAACCTAAGGCTACCCCCTTAACCCCAACTTGTAGGGTATGAATATTGGGATTAAAAATTTTGGACGTGGGTGTAGATTGACTAAAAGCCAAATGGGTGAAAAACAAAAAAAAAGGTAGTAATAATTGTCTCATAGAATCAATTAGGAATGCAAATTCCTGACGATTAGTTAAATAAACACTGTCAAAGCTACCAGTGTAGCAAACGTAAACCTATCAACGAACCATAGCCAATTATATTGCATCAAAACAACAGTAAGTGCCTCACCGCTTCTACTTATCACAGCAGCAACTCACATAAGACTCTACCATGCCAGGCACTGATTTATTTGGTGGAAGGAGGAGCAAGCGTGGTAAACACTTCCAAATCACCATATTCCACTCCTAACACACACTTAGAATATGCTCTAACCATATAAGTAGTGCTTGGTTTAAGACCAGTAACAGTAACTGTATAATCGCCTGTCTCGGCACCAAAAGACAAACTAAAATCTTCAATAGTTGGAGTACTGCCTACTTTCCAACATACCCCTTTTTCAAATATCTCTAACCCATAATCAAAAGAAATATCACCTCCACAATCGGCGGAAGTAGAAGTAACATTGATTGCGGGTTTAGTATCAATGGTAGAATAAGGTGTTGTTTTAACGGTAATGAGTTTTCCATAACCAGCCCCTTTTTTGGATATTGCATAGGCTCGGATGTTGTATGCACGCTTTGACTCTAAACCCATAACCTTAGCTGTGAAATTTCCAAGAGAATCCATCTCTGTTGCTTCAATTTTGCCGTTTTTAATGGTTGGAATACCACTCGACGACCAACAAAACCCGTAAGATGTGATGGCGGCTCCTCTGTTATTGATGACTTTTCCCGAACAAACAACAGATATGGGTGAATAATCTGTTACAGTTGTTGAAGTTGTCACCAAAGGAATAACCATACCATCACTTTCGAAGTCGCATGCTGAGAAAAAGCATCCAGCTATGATAACGGATATGGCAATGAAGTATAAATGCTTTGTGTGGGTATAAAATGCTTTCATGCGTTCAGGTTAAATTTTTAGTTAGTTGTCGCAATATTCTATGTCCGTACATTTCACCAAATAAAAATATCGCTACAAAACAATTCGAAATGTTGATCTTAACAACTGAATTAGAGCTTATTTATTAAACTTTAATTCGCATTGTTGAATGAACCTTATGAACAAAAAAATCCTAACTCATTTTCTTATAAAACGGAGGATAGACAAAAGTAATGATTTTTTTAAATAATCGATAACTATTTAAACCCAAATTACGCATTAGAAAATGTACAATCGCTATCTTATCAGTTCCCAAGGTATTTTTCAAAACACTTGGACTAATAAGAGCGGGGTTTACCCTCATAGAATCATACGTCCGTTTTTTCAAAACTTCTAATGATTAATTCGGGTTAAAAATGAAGAAGCCTAATTACATTTTTATTTCAAATACATCTGCATCACGCCACACAGCAAATCGAGTTCTGTAATTTTGCAAGGGTTCAACATGAATCTCCTTGGTTTGAATGCTTGTTTCATTTTCCTCAAATGGCAATAAATCACTGGCTTTGGCATCGAGTAGCATACTGTGCCCATTATAAGGAATGCCCAGACCGTCGATGCCTACTCTATTCACAGCACAGACATAAGTGGTATTTTCAATAGCTCTGGACTTTAACATGATATCCCAATCGGGTATTCGTTTCTCAGGAAAATTAGCCACGTAAATCAGCAAATCATATTCATTGTCCACATTGCGTGACCATACAGGAAAGCGCAAATCATAACAAACAAGCACACAGATATTAAACCCACAATAATTGACAATCAATTTTTTGTCACCTGCTGTAAAGTATTTATCTTCATTGCCATGAGTAAATAGATGTCTTTTGTCGGCATACTCTACTCTTCCGTCTGGAAAAACAAAGAAAGCTCTATTGAAATAGCTCTCATTTTCCACAGCAATAAAACTTCCGGTTATTGCCAATTGAAATTCTGCTGCCCAGCTTTTCAGATTGGCTACAGTTTCACCCTCCATGGTCTCGGCTAGATGTAAATCAGCAACACAAAAACCAGTGGTAAACATTTCGGGCAGCACCACCAAATCGGTTTGACCTGCCACACTGGTTAGATGACTGTACACTTTCTTTAGATTTGCAGCTTTATCTGCCCAGACTATTGTATCTTGAACTAATGTAATAAGCATTGAAAACTATTTTGATAAATTGAATTTCTCAGGATGACGTGCCACTCTACCCCTGAAATAAGACTGTATTTCAGCCAAGTCAGCCTGCTCATTGCCTGTAGGGTAAAACAGTTTGGTAATTCCCACCTCTTTCTTCGAATAATCAATATAAGCCAGTTGAATAGGCACTTGTGCTTTAAGCGCAATGTAATAAAAACCCATTTTCCAGTCGTGAACTAATCCTCGTGTACCTTCAGGAGTAATGGCCAGATGAAAATAGGAGCGACTTTCGAACTCTTCTACCAGCAAATCTGTTAACGAATTTTTCCTTGATCTATCCACTGGAATGCCACCCAACGCACGAAAAATAGGTCCTAGTGGAAAAAAGAACCAATCCTTTTTCATTAAAAACGAGTACTTTCTATTCCATGCTAGGCTGAAAAGTTGACCAATAAGAAAATCACAATTACTAGTGTGAGGTGCAATGCACACCACACTTTTAGCTGGCTCATCGATGCTAATGATGGATTTCCAACCAAGCAACCGTAACAGGGTTTTCGACAGATAGTGTATCATCAGATGGAGTAGGTGTTGCGCCAAAATGGAACTACAAATCTACTGCTTTTTCAGTGAATTGTCAAGTTGTTGAAAACTATTTTATTTACGTATTCAGCAAATTACTAACTTTGCATACACTATCTATTTGATATGCTCATTTCCAACCACAACAACATGGATTTTTCTTTCTTAAACGAACTCAACGACAGCCAAAAAAGTGCTGTCACACATACTGACAGTGCTTCATTGGTAATAGCTGGAGCTGGTTCAGGTAAGACACGGGTTCTAACCTACAAAATAGCCTACCTGCTTAAAAATGGGATGCACCCTAGCTCTATCTTGGCACTTACATTTACCAACAAAGCTGCTCGTGAAATGAAAGAGCGAATATCACACATTGTAGGCGAACAAACGGCTCGTTACCTGTGGATGGGTACCTTTCACTCCATCTTTTCTAGGATTCTCCGCTCCGAAGCTGAACATGTTGGTTACTCCAAAAATTTCACCATTTATGACTCTGCCGATTCCAAAAGCTTGATCAAAAGCATTATCAAAGAACTGAAGCTCGATGACAAAGTATACAAGCATGGCTTGGTACAATCCCGAATTTCGAATGCAAAGAATAATCTTATCACGCCTGAATCTTACGTGGGCAATGCTGATTTACTCAAATCTGACACCCACAGTCGCATTCCTTTGTTGAAAGACATCTACAAAATATACTGCAACCGCTGCAAGCAAGCCGACGCAATGGATTTTGACGACCTATTGCTACAGACCAATGTGCTATTCAGAAACAACCCGCAGGTATTGGCGAAATACCAAAGCATCTTCGGCTATATACTTGTAGATGAGTATCAGGATACCAACTTTGCTCAATATCTGATTGTGAAAAAACTGGCAGAAAAACATGAGCGAATATGTGTAGTGGGTGATGATGCACAAAGTATCTATTCGTTTCGTGGGGCGAACATTGATAATATTCTTCAGTTTAAAAACACCTACAAAAACGCTCAGGTATTCAAGCTGGAGCAAAACTACCGATCTACTCAGACCATAGTCAATGCCGCCAATAGTTTGATTAAAAAGAATTCGAAACAAATTCCCAAAAATGTATTTTCGGAAAAAGAAAACGGCAAACCCATCAAGTTACTTTGCTCGTTTACCGATTTTGAGGAAGGATTTGTGGTGGCGAATAACATCAGCGACCTGAGATACAGTACCCAGTTCCAATATCAGGACATAGCCATACTCTACCGTACCAACTCACAGAGCCGCGTGATGGAGGAAGCGCTCCGGAAGCAGAACATCCCCTACCGCATCTATGGTGGATTGTCATTCTATCAACGAAAAGAAATCAAGGATGTGATTGCTTACTGTAGGCTCACATGCAACTTCAACGACGAGGAAGCGCTCAAGCGCATCATCAACTACCCCACACGTGGAATAGGCGAAACCACTGTCAATAAACTGATAGACTGCTCACAACTCCACGGTGTGAGCGCATGGGAAGTGATGGGCGACATGCTCAAATACAACCTGGGCGTCAATGCGGGCACTGCCAACAAACTGGCACAATTTAGAGGGATGATTAATATTTTTTCCGAACAAGTCAGCACACAAAACGCCTATGACTTGGTCAACAGCATAGTCAAAACCACTGGAGTGATAGGTGATACTTTCACTGACCGAAGCGTAGAAAATTTAAGTCGTCAGGAAAACGTACAAGAGTTACTCAAAGCCATCCATGAGTTCTGCGAAGCCAAGCAAGCAGAAGGCATAGAAGTACCCTCATTGACTGATTATTTGGCCGAAATATCGTTACTTACCGACCAAGACACGGACAAAAACACGGATCAAAATAAAGTGACACTGATGACGGTTCACGCCGCCAAAGGGCTGGAATTCAAAGCTGTATTTATTGTGGGAATGGAAGAAGAACTTTTCCCATCGGCTTTTTCCGAGTCCGAAAAAGACATGGAAGAAGAACGACGACTATTTTACGTGGCACTCACTCGTGCCGAAGAACTATGTTTTATAAGTTACGCTAAATCACGTTTCAGAAATGGGAAAACCAATTTCTCCAATCCGAGTCGATTCATTGAAGACATTGACAATCAGTATTTAGACTTTCCTAAAGAGCTGAAACCAAGCAATAAATCTGAATTTTCGAACAACTGGGATGATGACATGGAGATAGAGCGCAATCGCTTCAACAAACCTTCCTATCCGAAATTTAAAGAACCTGAACCTATCGTGCATCAAACGCCAAAAAGATTGGTAAAAATTGAACAGGGCAGTTCGCATCAAGCAAATGCTGAAAATGCTAGTCTAGCAGAAGGTGCATTCGTCAAACATGGCATATTTGGCATTGGCAAAGTGCTGGGCACAAACATCAGCAACGGCAATGAAAAAGTGGACATTGACTTTGGTGAGAAAGGAGTAAAATCACTTCTTCTTAAATTTGCAAAACTGGAAGTGCTTCACTAAAATTATATATCTTTGTAGAAGAAGTTAACAAGTAAACAGGTTAACGAGTAAATGGGTTAACGAGTAAACGGGTTGACCAATAAACTCTATGAACTCTATGAACTCTATGAACTTTATGAACTGATGAACTGATGAACTCAATGAACCAATAAACCAATAAACTGATAAACTAAATAAACCAATAACACAAAAACATGGCTGAAAAAAACATTGACGAGGCTAAAAAACCTTCGTTGGAAAAACTAAAAGCATTGCAACTAGCAATGGAGAAAATAGATAAAGACCACGGCAAAGGCACTATCATGAAAATGGGTGACACCAAAGTGGAAGATGTAGCATTTATCTCTAGTGGTTCACTGGGACTGGATATAGCTCTTGGCGTGGGTGGATATCCACGTGGACGTGTGATAGAAATCTACGGACCTGAGTCATCTGGTAAAACCACGCTAGCTATTCATGCCATAGCCGAAGCTCAAAAGGCGGGTGGTATAGCTGCCATCATTGATGCTGAGCATGCTTTCGACCGCTTTTATGCTGAAAAACTAGGGGTTAACATTGACGAACTACTTATCTCACAGCCTGACAATGGAGAACAAGCACTGGAAATAGCTGACCAACTGATACGCTCGTCGGCAGTGGATATCGTAGTGATTGACTCGGTGGCAGCACTGACTCCCAAAGCAGAACTGGAAGGCGATATGGGAGACAGTAAAATGGGACTTCAAGCCAGATTGATGTCACAAGCGCTTCGTAAACTGACTGCCAATATCAACAAAACGAACACTACTTGTATTTTTATCAACCAGTTGCGTGAAAAAATCGGGGTGATGTTTGGCAACCCAGAGACCACAACCGGTGGTAATGCACTGAAATTTTATGCCTCTATCCGCTTGGATATCCGCCGCATTGGCCAACTGAAAGAAGGTGAAGATGTGATAGGCAATCAAACCAGAGTAAAAGTGGTCAAAAACAAAGTAGCACCACCATTCCGCAAAGCAGAGTTTGACATCATGTTTGGTGGTGGAATATCCAAAACGGGTGAGATACTTGACCTAGGCGTGGAATACGGCATCATCAAAAAAAGCGGGTCCTGGTTTAGCTACGGCGACACCAAACTTGCACAAGGGCGTGATGCTTCCAAAGCCATCATCAAGGACAACCCTGAACTAGCGGCAGAACTGGAAGCCAAAATCGTAGAGGCAATTAACAATAAATAATACTCAATACTCCCTGCAACTCACTTGTTGTCAGGGAGTATTTTATTGATTACTAGCTAAAAATGTATCTGTTCTATAAGAGAAACTGAACT
>CAIUKZ010000432.1 GCA_903899865.1 uncultured Bacteroidales bacterium
AAAGCAGGTGGTGGCATTCAGCCAGTGGGTCTCGGTGCTACAATTCGTGGCAAGCAAATTCAAGTTGATTTGGTGTAAAAATGAATACTATTGTTCTAAATCTTCTCATTGTTTTTTCTCCCGTAATCCTAATGGGTATTGCATTAATTGTCAAAGGTGAATACTAATGTCTTACGTTGTTTTCAAGCACAATAAAGAGTTTGGTCCCCGCAAAGGTCTTGAGGGCCCGTTTCACTACCCTTCAGGTAAGGTACTGTATTATGATACAGTAGAAGGAAAGTACTACGATCCTACTACCGACTTCTATTTGGAGCAGGACGAGGCTTCTATCTATTTGAATGAGGTGTTCAATATCCTCAGAAACGGTTGACAATAAATCGGTTTGGGTATATAATAGAGTCTTATTCAGTCAAACAACAGGAGTTAAAAATGGCTACACGTTCACTTATCGGTGTGATGCACGGTGATAAATGCAAAGCAGTTTATTGTCACTTTGATGGTTATTTAGAAGGCGTTGGTAAAATGTTGCTTGAAAATTATGATAGCTCCAAAGCCAATCATCTTGTAGCACTTGGTGATATCTCTGTCTTGGCAGAAAACATCGAAGTTCCCGCAGACGTTGAACATTCGTTTGAAAATCGTGCCGAAAACATTACTGTGTTTTATGGTCGTGATCGGGGCGAAACTGGTGTTGACTTTAAGGTGTTCCAAGACTATGATGAAGTGTTGGATTTTGCTGATGGTTGCATGTTAGAATATTACTACATTATGAAAGATGGTGTGTGGTATGTTGCTGACTATCACAATCGTGAATTGCGAGTTTTGGCAGACGAGTTGGCTAAAGAAGTTGTGGAGGCTTAATGAAATACTTTAAAGAGGTGACTGTGTGGTCGGATAGTAATTCTACCAATCACACATATTACATGAAAGATGATAAGTCGGCTATGGTTGGCTACATCAAGTTCGGTACTAGTGACCTCTTTAAGTTTAAGAATCCAATTCGCATTGATACCCGAGGGCGTAAGTTTGAAGTATTAAAAATGAAGGGCGAGTCTGACGAGGTTTATTTTGGTAAAAAAGAAGAACCTAAAAAGGATTTGATTACTGTCAAAGGCTCAAATGGTAAAGAGTATTACCTAGAAAAGATTGGTAGTAAATACACATGCACTTGCCCGGGTTTCACATTTAGGCAAAAGTGCAAACACGTTGACACGATGGCTTGACAAATTAGTCCTTGTGTTATATAATATAATGTTACACAAGGACAGATATGAAAGACATTTACAAAGAAATTGCCTTGCAAGCGGGCGGTAGTCACTATCCAGAAGTTGGTGGTGAGTTGTTAGGAAAGTTTGCAGACCTTTTAGTTAAGGAAGTAATCAAGACAGTAGAATCAACACCAAAACATTGTGCGTACACTTCATACGATTTAAACACGGTTGATTGTACTTTAGCCAAAGTGGTTGAGACAGTAAAGGATAAATTTCAGGTATGAAGGTAGCAGTTTGTAGTGATCTCCATTTAGAGTTTGAAGACCTCATCCTCAAAAATGAACAAGATGCGGATGTACTGATCCTTAGCGGTGATATTATGATTGCTGAGGATCTACATCAACATCCTAATGATCCTCCACCTGTGACTAGCCCGTATGCATCATACCACAATCTTGGTGCTCGACAAATGGCGGCTTTGAGATTCCGTGACTTTTTGAAACGTTGTAGTTTTCAATTTCCTCACGTTGTTTATGTTGCAGGTAACCATGAATTCTATCATGGTAAATGGAAAGCAAGTTTGCAAGATTTGCGTGATACTTGCGCCACAATGCCCAATGTTTATTTCTTAGAAAACGATATCAAAGAAATTAATGATGTGACATTCAT
>CAIUKZ010000433.1 GCA_903899865.1 uncultured Bacteroidales bacterium
ATGACGTTTGATCATATTCCAGAAGAATTAGGACGTAAAAAAAATCCAAAAACAATTGCAGACAGCAAAACAAAGTTAAATTTTCCTCCGTTCCAACATTGGAAATTTGATGAAAACGATGAACTGGTGTGTGTTGGAAAGAGTCATTGGGTTGGTGGTATGGAAAACGGACATTTTTCTAAAGATCATGGCTGTGCAACTAATACACTTGCAATGATGTGGATGAAACTGTGTGAAAGATATGCTACTCGCGGCAACGTTAGAGGTTATACTTATAACGATGAAATGAAGGGTCAAGCTATTTTACAACTTACGCAAATTGGCCTTCAATTTGACGAATCTAAGAGCAACAATCCGTTTGCGTATTATACTGCTGCTGTTACTAATAGTTTTGTGCGGGTCATTAATATTGAAAAGCGCAATCAAAATATTAGAGATGACATTTTAGAAATGAATGACTTAAATCCTAGCTTTACTAGACAACATGCCGGAGAATGGGAAGCTGCTCAAAGAAGACACACGGAAAGTTCTTCAGACTAAAAAGTCTTGACTTTTAGAAAAAAGTAATGTATACTTAAACGAGAATGGAGTAATCAATTTGTTTAAAAAAGCCGCAGTATTTACAGACATACATTTTGGATTAAAGGGTAATTCTACAGTTCATAATGAAGATTGTGAAGAGTTTGTTGATTGGTTTATTGAAACTGCAAAATCTAACGGTTGTGAAACTGGAATTTTTTGTGGGGACTGGCATCACAACAGAAATAGCCTTAATCTAGCAACAATGGATGCAACTATCCGTAGTATGGAAAAGTTAGGTGCGGCTTTTGATAATTTTTATGTGTTTGTTGGTAATCACGATCTGTTTTATAAAGATAGACGAGACGTTACTTCAACTGCATTTGGTAGACACATTCCAGGTATTACATTTGTTGATAAAATCATGGTAAGTGAGGATGTTGCACTTGTGCCGTGGTTAGTAGGAGACGAATGGAAGAAGATGAGTGACATTAAAACCAAATACATGTTTGGTCACTTTGAGCTTCCACACTTTTATATGAATGCAATGGTGCAGATGCCAGACCACGGCGACCTTAAAGCTGAACATTTCAAACATCAAGAGTATGTGTTTAGTGGACACTTTCATAAACGTCAAACATTAGGTGCAATTCATTACATTGGTAATGCATTTCCTCACAACTATGCAGATGCATGGGATGATGATCGTGGTATGATGATCCTTGATAAGGAAAACAACAAAGAACCGGAATACATCAATTGGCAAAACTGTCCAAAATATCGTACAGTTAAGTTAAGTCAGCTGTTGGACAATACTGCTGAACTATTAAAGTCAAAAATGTATCTACGTGTTACATTAGACATTCCAATTAGTTATGAAGAAGCAAACTTTATCAAAGAAACGTTTATGTCGCAGTATGATTGTAGAGAAATTACATTGATTACTCAAAAGCAGATTGAAGAAATTACTACTAATCTTGACATTACTGGATTTGAAAGTGTAGATCAAATCGTAGCTGGAGAAATTGCAGGACTCGATACTGACAATTTTAACAAAAATACACTCTTAGAAATTTATCACGGGCTATAAATGACAATAAAAATTAAAGACCTCACAGTAAAAAACTTTATGAGTGTAGGTAATCAAACTCAAGCTGTAAACTTCAATAAGGAACAGCTGACCTTAGTGCTTGGCGAAAACTTAGATCAAGGAGGTGACGATTCTGGGTCCCGTAACGGTACAGGCAAAACAACCATTATTAATGGTCTATCATATGCACTGTACGGCCAAGCACTAACCAACATCAAGCGTAACAACCTTATTAATAAAACTAATAATAAAGGTATGCTGGTTACGCTACTTTTTGAAAAGGATAGTAGGAACTATAGGATTGAAAGAGGCCGTAGTCCTAA
>CAIUKZ010000434.1 GCA_903899865.1 uncultured Bacteroidales bacterium
CAACGTCGGTAAATTAAAACTCAAAAATCCAGTGATGACTGCTTCTGGAACTTTTGGGTATGGTCATGAGTACTCAGACTTCATGGATATATCGAGAATAGGAGGTATAATTGTTAAAGGTACTACACTTCGCGATAGACAAGGGAACCAATATCCACGGATGGCAGAGACACCTTCTGGTATGTTAAATGCTGTGGGATTGCAAAATAAGGGTGTAGAATATTTTGTAAAAAACATCTATCCGACCCTGAAAGATATCGATACCAATTTTATTGTGAATGTATCTGGATCTACGATTGAAGACTATGTAGAGACAGCGCAGATGCTTAACGATTTAGATCATATACCTGGCATAGAATTAAACATTTCTTGTCCAAATGTGAAGGAGGGAGGAATGGCGTTCGGAACTAGCTGTTTGTCTGCTGCTCAGGTAGTTAGTGCTGTGAGAATGGTGTACAAAAACGATTTAATGGTAAAGCTTTCGCCAAATGTGACGGATATTTCTGAGATTGCATTGGCTGTGGAAGCGGAAGGGGCCGATTCGGTGTCGCTAATCAACACGGTGTTGGGAATGGCCATCAATGCCGAGCGAAGAAAACCTGTTTTATCGACAGTGACAGGTGGACTTTCAGGTCCTGCTGTGAAGCCCATTGCATTAAGAATGGTGTGGCAAGTAGCCAAAACGGTGAAAATTCCTGTAATTGGATTGGGAGGTATAATGAATGCTACTGATGCTATAGAGTTTTTGCTTGCTGGTGCGTCGGCTATTCAAATTGGAACTGCAAACTTTATCGATCCTACTGTATGTGAGAAGGTTATTGACGGCATAAATGAGTATTTAGATAGGCACAATTATCAATCTGTTTCTCAAATTATTGGGGCATTGGAGGTATAATATGATCCGAAATCTGTTTCGAGCGCGATTAATGTTGTTTATAAGTGCGTTTTATTGCGCTTGTATTGCTGTTTATGCTCAAGGGAATTCAAATACTTCGCGCAATATTTCATTGATTTTCGCTGGCGATATCATGGGTCATTCCTATCAATACAAAGCAGCATACGATCCTAAGACTGACATGTTTAATTATGATGTGTGTTTTAAAGGTGTGAAATCAATCATTGAATCTGCCGATTATGGTCTTGTGAACCTTGAAGTGCCTTTGGCTGGACCGCCTTATAGTGGGTATCCAAACTTCTCAAGTCCTGATGCACTTTTAGACGCACTCAAAGTGGCTGGTTATGATGTGATTTTGGCAGCAAATAATCACATATTAGATGCAGGTAAAATTGGTTTAGAAAGAACCATTCGTACCATTATTGATAGAAAGCTTTTACATACAGGAAGTTATATCGATAAAGTGCAACGTGATTCCATATATCCGTTGATATTGGAGAAAAATGGTGTGAAGATAGGTGTTTTGAATTGCACTTTTTCAACAAATAACAATCCGATAATCCCCCCAAATAAGGTAAATCTACTTGATACCACAGAAATTAAAGCTGATATACTAAATGCTGAGGCAAAAGGTGCAGATTTACTCATAATGACTGTACATTGGGGTAAAGAATATGAACGTGATGCAAATAACAAACAGAAAGATTTGGTTAAGTTTTTTGCTCGTAATGGGGTAGATTTAGTGGTGGGTAGTCATCCTCATGTGGTTCAAAATGAGGAACATACAAGTGGAAATGATAGCATAGATTTTCCAATATATTACTCCGTAGGAAATTCCATTTCTAACCAACGACAAGCGCATACTGATGGTGGAATAATGGTTAAGGTGGAGATAGATCCCATTTCAAAATTAGTTGTAAAGTCCACGTATATACCAGTTTACATTCATAAGGGGATGTTGGACAATGTTTATCAATACCACCTGATACCTACCACAGATTATTTGCTACATCCAGAACGATACCAACTGGATGATTATGATCGAAGGGAATTGCTTTATTTTGATTCAGAAACACGGAAAAAGATGAATAATGTCGATATTTTAAATTGAGATTGTATATTATGAGCCTCCCCAAGCCCCTCCTAAGGAGGGGATGTATAGTTAGAATTGTATAATCTTACCCTTTTGAACACTAATATTTAATTTTTGGAGTGGAATCCCATGACACATTGACTATTACCAAAACAGTCAATCTGATTTTTTTTTATGTTTATTTCATTAATTCAGAGTAAGTTGGCACATCAGTAAAGAACTCATATTTAGCATCATCCAAATTTATTCTACATGAATAATGTTGCATTCCATTGCTAACGATTAAAAATTCCACTTTCAATTTAGAGTTATAAACAGCCACTTGATCAAACACTTTTTGATTGATATTCACTTCGGGCGCTTTGAATTCAATAATCATGATTGGCTCAGCATCGAGGTTATAAACTACTGCGTCACATCTTTTTTTCATACCATTGAGTTTCAGTTCCTGTTCAACCGCAATTAAAGCAGCAGGGTATTTTTTTTCAATCATCAAAAACTGGATGAAATTCTGACGAACCCATTCTTCTGGGTTAAGTTTGACATATTTTTTTCTCAAAACATCAAAAATCAGCAATTTTTCTGCCTCTTTTTTTATTTTAAATTCGTACTGTGGCAAGTTTAGTTGTAGCATTTTCGTATTTTTGTGTTGGAAGAGTTCCAGCTCCACCATTATTGATTTGCGAAGTTACAAAACATATTCAAATTGTAAATTATGAAAACCAAAAATGACATTGTTAAGGATTGGCTCACGCGCTATACAAAACGTGAATTGGATGATTTTACACAATACGTGTTATTGACAAATTTCAATAGTTATGTAGATCTGTTTTCGCAAATACATAATGTACCCGTTTTGGGCAAAGATGGAAATATGCCAAATGCTAGTGCGGATGGAGTTACGATTATCAATTTCGGTATGGGTAGCCCCAATGCAGCATTGATTATTGATATTTTGTCGGCCATTAAACCCAAAGCCGTTTTGTTTTTGGGTAAATGTGGGTGTTTACGTGATAAGAATAAGCTTGGTGACTATATTTTGCCAAGTGCAGCTATCCGTGGTGAGGGTACATCTAATGATTACTTTCCTCCTGAAATTCCAGCTTTACCGGCATTTAATCTTCAGCGAGCCGTGTCGTCTAATATTCGTGATTTCGGTAAAGACTATTGGACAGGAACTGTTTACACAACTAACAGGCGAGTATGGGAACATGATGAGAAATTTAGAGAATATTTGCGTTCCACTCGTGCATTGGCGATAGATATGGAGACAGCAACTCTTTTTACAGCAGGGTTTTATGATGGTATACCTGTTGGGGCATTGCTATTGGTGTCTGACATGCCACTTCAGGAGGATGGTGTAAAAACCACCGAAAGTGATAAAAGGGTTACTGCAAGTTTTATGGAAGAACATTTGAGAATCGGCATTAAATCCTTGACATCGTTGAAGAACAATAGTAATACGATTAAGCACCTTCGATTTGAATAAATAATTAAATTAAATAACTGTGGCTAAGCAAGATAAGTATTCGTATGAACAAATAATGACCAACCTAAGAAAAAAAGAATTTAATTCTCTTTATTTCTTAATGGGTGAGGAGCCTTATTATATAGACTTGATTTCTGACTACATTCAAAAAAACGTGTTAGATGAAAGTTCACGTGAATTTGATCAATCGGTTTTGTACGGAAAAGACGTTGACATAGCTACAGTAATAAACGCAGCCAAGCGATATCCAATGATGGGTTCGCATCAGGTGGTAATTATTAAAGAAGCTCAGTTGATTAAGGATTGGGATAATTTTATCCATTATCTTAAGAATCCATTAAACTCCACTATATTAGTTATTTGCTACAAATATGGCAGTCCTGATAAGCGAAAAAAATGGTTTCAAGATGTTCAGAAAGTTGGCGTGGTGTTCGAATCTGACAAGGTACGAGATTACGAAATGAACAAATGGGTGATCGAATATGCCCGTTCAAAAAACGTAGGTATTGAAGAAAAAGCGGTATCTATGCTTACTGAATTTCTGGGAAATGATTTGAGTAAAGTGGCGCACGAGATAGAAAAGTTGGTGATCACCAAACCTGCTGATGTACCCAAAATTACTCCAGAACTGATTGAGAAAAACATTGGTATTAGTAAAGATTTCAATGTGTTCGAATTGCAAAATGCACTGATAAACAGGGAAGTATTGAAAGCCAATCGCATTATTCGCTACTTTGCCGAAAATAAAAAAGCTAATCCAATGGTGCTAGTACTTGCACAATTATTTAAGTTTTTTGGTGATTTGATGCTCTATCATTACATTCCTGATAAATCACAAGCAGCAGCGGAATTGAAGATAAACCCTTATTTTGTAAAGGATTATGAGCGAGCTTCCAAGGTGTTTAACGCATGGAAAACCATGAATATTATCTCCTACATACGTGAAACAGATGCCCGTTACAAAGGTATAGACAATCCCAGTGCTGACGAAGGTGAATTGCTTAAAGTGCTAATATTTAAAATATTACATTGATTTTACATCCTACATTTTTCTTTTTATAACAATACTCTCGTTTTTATTTATGTCAACAGTTAGTTCAGCCATTCCAGCCCAATTTCTTTCATTAATCTCCACATCCCTTCAACTCTCAGAGAAGCAGGTAAAAAATGCCATACAGCTATTTAATGAAGGTGCCACTATTCCATTTATAAGCAGATATCGAAAGGAAATGACCGATGCCATGGACGAGGTGCAATTGGCTGATACAAAGGATTATTACGACAAGCTTTGTGAGTTGGCTAAGCGAAAAATTGCTATTCTAAAGTCTATAGAAGAGCAAGATAAGCTAACGGATGAAATAAAAAACAGAATTGACAATTGCTGGAATATCACCGAGCTTGAAGACATTTATTTGCCCTACAAACCTAAACGCAGAACTCGTGCAGAAATAGCTCGTGAGCGAGGGTTGGAACCGCTGGCTAAGATGATCATGAAGCAAAATGTTGGTAATTTAGAAAGAATGGCTAGTTCGTTCGTAAAAGGTGATATCACGGATGAAGAATTGGCATTGGCAGGAGCAAGAGATATCATAGCTGAATGGATAAATGAAAGTGAAGCGGGTAGAAATGGTGTTAGGAATATTTATTCCAGAGAAGCTATTATAAGTTCCAAGTTGATAAAAGGAAAAGAGGAAGAAGCTCAGAAATACAGGGATTACTTTGATCTTAGTGAGAAGTTAAGTCGCTGTTCATCACATAGATTACTAGCTATGCGACGAGCTGAAAGTGAAGGATTTATCAAAGTGTCAATAAATCCTGATGATGAAAAATGTATCGAGAAACTGGAACGTATTTTTGTAAAAGGGGATAGTGAATCAGCTGATCAGGTGTATGAGGCGGTAAAGGATGCCTACAAACGACTGATGAAACCAAGCATTGAAACTGAATTTGCGCAAGAAAGCAAACAAAAAGCAGATGTGGAAGCTATTCGCGTATTTGCAGAAAATTTGAAACAACTATTGCTGGCTCCACCATTGGGACAAAAGCGAGTTCTGGGCATAGATCCTGGCTATAGAACTGGTTGTAAGGTGGTTTGTTTGGATGCACAGGGCAATTTATTGCATAATGAAGCCATATATCCTCATCCACCACAGAATGAAACAAGTCAAGCCATGCGAAAAATTCAGAAAATGGTAGAGGCCTATAACATTCAAGCAATTGCTATTGGAAATGGAACCGCTAGTAGAGAAACGGAAAAATTCGTTCAAAATACACGCTTTGATAGAGAAGTCCAATTGTTTGTAGTCAGTGAGAATGGAGCATCGATTTACTCAGCCTCAAAAATTGCACGTGAAGAATTTCCAGAATATGACGTCACGGTGCGAGGTGCAGTTTCTATTGGTCGCAGATTAATGGATCCATTGGCAGAACTAGTAAAAATTGACCCAAAATCGATAGGAGTAGGGCAGTATCAACATGATGTAGATCAGGCACTTCTCAAAAAGTCATTGGATCAGACTGTCGAAAATGCAGTAAATAAAGTTGGTGTAAATCTCAACACTGCCAGCAAGCACTTGCTAACATATATTTCAGGCTTAGGACCCCAACTGGCTCAAAACATAGTAGATTATCGAACAGAAAACGGAGCATTTAGTAACCGAAAGCAATTGATGAATGTATCAAAAATGGGCGCCAAAACATTTGAGCAATGTGCTGGATTTCTACGGATTCCTGAGGCTGAAAACCCGCTTGACAATTCGGCTGTCCACCCAGAGAGCTATAAAGTGGTAGAGCAAATGGCTAAGGATTTGAAAGTAGAAGTAAATGAACTCGTTAAGAATAAAGAACTTAGGAGGTTAATAGATGTTCAGAAATATGTGTCCGAAAAAGTGGGATTATTGACCCTCAATGACATTATTCAAGAATTAGAAAAACCTGGAAGAGATCCTCGTAGTACAATTAAAGTTTTTGAATTTGATGCTGCTGTAAAAACCATACTAGATCTTAGGGTAGGGATGGAGTTGCCTGGAATTGTAACCAATATCACTAACTTCGGGGCATTTGTAGATGTTGGTATCAAGGAGAATGGGTTGGTTCATATTTCACAGCTTTCGGACAAGTATGTGAGCAATCCGGCTGAAGTAGTATCAGTACATCAGCATGTTCGCGTACAGGTACTTGAGGTAGATACGTCTAGGAAACGAGTTCAACTGAAATTGATAAATGCTTAGATATTATGCTTTTATAGTTTCTATTATCACTTTTTTATTGTCTGACAATGTACATGCAAATAGGTAGGTTTCACCACCATCAGCCAATTTTAGTTTTTTTCTAATTTCATCCACACTGATGGGAAAATTTCGGGTAGCAACATTTGCCTTTTTTAATGATAAAGCATTGGCTTTCCACTTTTCTTTTTCCCAAATCTTTTTGATAGCGAACACTCTGCCTGGAAATTCAATGTGCAGCTCATTTGAAACATATAAATGAGTATTCACTTGTAATTTATCTAACCTAAAGTGTTGACCAATCAATTTGAAAGCCCCAGCCTTCATGATTGCAGCATTGGGTTCATAAAGAAACCTATAGTTTTCCAATTCTTGTGCATGCTGACAACTTGCCTGTTGTTCTTCTTGTAGATAATATTCAAAGTTTTGAACTTGACTTTTCTGAAAATTAATGGTTTTAATTTGAATAGTGGCCGCCGTTTTTTTGTTGAGTATCAGAAGTAATTCCTTGCATTCATTGTCCACAGCAATTATATGTACAGCTGCAATACCATGAAGTTGATCGATGATGGCATGAATATCTAACATAGGTGAAAGTTTCACCATCAGATTATCCGATTTTTCAAATATAGATTCAAGCAAAACGGTAACATCAGGCTCGCAGTCTGCAAGCTTTACCACTTTTTTTCCACTGTTATCACGTCTTGCAGGGTCTATGTACATCCAATCAGCCTTATCAAGGTAGTGCATAAGAAAAGACTCACTCATCGAATTTACAACCATAATGTTTGTTCTCTTAAGTGCCGAAAAGTTATGGGTGGCTAGCCTACATAATTCTTCGTTTTTCTCAACATATATTACTTCCTCAAAGTTTTCCGCCAAAAAATAGCTATCCACCCCAAACCCTCCAGTAAGATCAACTAACCGATATCCATTGCATAGTGATGCTTTGTAGGTAGCTGTAATTTGAGAAGATGATTGTTCCAAAGAAAGTTGAATAGGGTAGAGGATGTTCTCATTTTGATGAAAAATGGGGAGTTTATTGCAAACCTTTTTCCGACCATTGATTTGAGACAATGCTTCAGAAATGTTTATTTCAGGATACTTTTTTGCATCCATTGCCAATTGATGAATATCATCGTTTAGATGTTGTACAATAAATGCTCTAAGCTTTTCGTTCATATTCAATAGTTTATCGCTTGTGCAATGAAAGTTATTAACATTGATAATATTTGACACATAAAATTGTAGATTTTAGGAGCATTTTTGGTAATTTTACAGTCATCAAACCTATTAGTAGGAGCAAAATTACAAAAATTAGAATACAGTTAGCGTATTTATTGCTCTTGAGTACATTTATAACGGGTTTTCGTAATTTTTAGGGAATAAAAATTGCCTTTACGTGAGTTGTTAAATTCGATAGTTTATTAGTAATTAAACTTACCATTATATTTATAACTCGCAGTTAAACAATGATTTATACTTTACGGGTGAACTAAAAGTGTTAAATATTATTTTTTTTTCGTGGTTTAGGTATTTTTTTTGAGTTTTTGTTGTTTATTTGTATAAGTGTACGAAGTACACCAATTCGTTTTAGTGGTATTGTAAAAATAAAAAAAGTATTGAATATTTGTTATAGAGTCTGTCATAATTCTTGCAATTCATACTTTTACCGAGGCTGTGAAGTCTCGGTTTTTTTTTTTGTCCAAATTCAAACAATAGGCAATACCGGATTAAGTTGGGTTTTCTTTTCAAAACACAATAGAACACATATTTGAAAATTTGAATCTAATTGTAATTTATTTTTGAGCACATAGAAATAAAACTGCGTTTTATAATCTAGCTAATCAATTTGCCGAAAGGCAAATCCATGTGTCCTGTATTTTTTTCATAATTGAATTACTTGATGTGCTCATTGTGGTTTC
>CAIUKZ010000435.1 GCA_903899865.1 uncultured Bacteroidales bacterium
ATCAGGTGGCAGTTGGTGGGTGTACTGTCCTGGTAGTTGACTGCGTGCCCAAAGGAGTTGATGATGGTGTTGTTATACACCCATACATCGGACATGTTGTTGACTTTATTGTCTTTGTCCGACCAGAATAGAATACCACACTTCCCGTTTTTGGAACCATCATCCACGCTGATGTTGTATCGCATGATGTTGTGTCGCCAATCAGCGGCATCTAAGTATTGAAACAATCCGTATCCAGCTCCTTCATTGAGGTACGAATAATTGTATTGGAGAATGGAGTTAGTCACTCCTCCGTCCAAGTCAAATCCACCACCGTCTTTCCCTGTAGCAGAGGTTTTGTTGTGATGAGCTATGCAGTATTGAATCACCACACTATCAGCACTGTATGCCCATATTCCTACAGGTCCATTGCCCGGGCGAGGCATATCCCAACCATTGTTGGAGGCTTCGCAGTATTCCACAAGACAGTTGGTGACACCTCCAATTAAGATTCCGTTACCACTATGGTTGGTTTTGATGATTGGAGAACCTGGATTGTTGTCGGCGGTGCAATGGTCAATGACGATGTTGCGCGACATTGTTTTTCTTCCTTCGGTAGATATTCCACTAAATCCATTGTCGTGAGCGGAGCAGTGGCTAATTTGTGTGTTGTTGCATGAAGCAATGTTTATTCCACTCCATATATAGCCACTTGCGTCGATGTATTCCACTTTACAGTCAGTGCACTGTATCAATGAAAGTCCATTGGCAGTGTTGCCATTTAGTCTACCGCAACCTTTTAATGTGAGATTTTTGATGATGATGTTTGAACATTGATGGAGTTTTACAGCCAAGTTTTTATCGCTATTGATGGTGGCATTCCCTTTGCCAAATGTGCCAATGGTGATGGGTGCATTGGCTGTTCCTTTCAAATTTTCAAACTGGAGACTGCCGTCAAAACTTTGTCCACCTGCAAGTAATAATTGATCGCCAGCTACTAATTCAGCTTTGCCTTCTTTGGCTAGAGTCTGCCATGCCGTACTGGTAGATTTTCCATCATTTTTATCATTTCCAGTATTGGAGATGTAGTAGTTTGTGCCCAATAGCGACGATGTCACAGATAGGAAGATAAGGGCGACGAATGTGATTTTTGTGAAATTCATAGTATTAAGATTTAAGGTGATTGTAAGTTTTTATTCTTCTATAATAACCACGCCCCAAGGAGTCATTTTGACGTCATCACCTGTTTTTATTTTCGTGTTGGTAAGGAGGTCGGTACCGCCAGCTTGGGTGTATTTAAATGTTTTCTCCTCGCCAGAATAATTCAAGAAATAGCGAATGGTTTTTCCCGCTTCGTTTACGCCATGTTTGGTGACAATGGGGTAGGTGATAGCATCTTTGGTGGTCAGGCCTAGTTCCAATGCTTTGTTGAGCATCAGCTTGGTTTGGATTTCATCCGAAACGATGCAGCCCTCGTAAGTGAGACTTCCCTTGCCAAATTTATTCTCGGTAATGGCAGGATATTTCGCAAAGTTAGGATCGGCATAATAGGCAAGTACCTTGGCCGTTTCGGGAATCAGGTATTCGGCCCAGTTGTACACTTTGTTGGCATCATCCGCCACTTGCAAAGGATTGTCTTTAAGTGCCAATGTGCCGATAGTCGAAAATTCTTGGTAGTAAAATCCGGCTGCTTCGCGTAGTGGACCAGGTGCTTTTACGTGACGCACTTCTGAGTTCTCGTTGCAGAATCCACTTTTGAATGCCATGATTACATGACCTCCATTTTTTACAAAATCAGAAATTTTCTTAAGCAAGTTGTCTGTAGCCACATAAAGTGGTGGCACTATGAGTACTTTATAGCCATCAAAGTTTGCATTTTCTGCCAATACGAAGTCAGTACCAATATTGAGCCTGAACGCTGTTTTGTGCATTTGTTTCAAGATGTCCATGTAGGTGTTTCCGTCTTTGAGCGGCATGTGTCCTATCGCAAATTCAGACTCACGACTATAAAGTATCGCTACGTCATTTTTGATATTAAGGTTTACCAGTTTTGGTCCGATTTTTTTTAGTTCATTGCCTATCACGGATACTTCTTTGTAGAATCGGTTGGGCTCTAGGTCATGTGACAGAACGCCTTTGTAATAAGTCTCTTGTCCCCAGTGGATGGAATGCCAATGCCAATATTCCACCATATTGGCACCACATGCAATGTGTGAGTAAGTAAACATGCGTGGCTGACCGTCAAAGGGTGGATACTGACGTGAATCCCAACTGGTGCTTTGGGCATTGGTTTCGGTAACGATGTGGTTGGTCTTTTTCAGCGAACGGAAATAGTCGTCAGACCACATCACGTCTTCACCTTTTGCGCCACCTTGAGTGCCATGATATACATTCAATGCTGGAAATTCCATTTCTTGTGTGCCACGAAGTTGGTCTATGCTCGAAATCCAAGGCATAAAGCAGTGTGTGATGAACTGATCGGGACGTTGGTATTCTTTTACAATACGGGCTTGCCAGTTGAGCATATCGGCTTCCACTTTTTGTCCGAATAGATCCCATTGTAACTTGTAAGACGGGTTGGTGGAATTGCGACGCGTAGGGAAATCGTTCCAATCGTTTACCGTCATACCCCAGTAATTGAGCCCCCATGATTTGTTGAGATTGTCGGTGGTTTTGTATTTTTCTTTTACATATTTCACAAAGTTGTCGAAATAGCTTTTGTTGTTGGCGCCGTAGTTGCTTAGTTCATTATCCACCTGAAATCCGATGATGGCAGGGTGTTTAGCACAGCTTTCCATCATTTTGCGGATGATTCTCTCCGAAAGGCGTACGTAATCGGGGTTGGTAATGTCAAAGTTTTGACGGATGCCATATCCCATTTTGGTGCCGTCAGCTTTTTCCACCAATATGTCAGGATATTTTTTTGCCATCCAGGTGGGAATGGAGTAGGTGGGAGTTCCGAGTATCACCTTGATGCCAGCGGCGTGCATTTTGTCGAGGATGTGGATGAGCCACCCGAACTCGAACTTACCTTCCTCTGGTTCGTAGAGACTCCAAGTAGATTCGCCGACTCTCACTACAGAGATGCCAGCTTCTTTCATCATTTCTATGTCTTTGTCCAATCGGTCATAAGGCATGTACTCATGATAGTACGCAGCTCCGTAAAGAATGGTGTTGAATTTTTTTGACTGAGCTTGTGCGCTCCATAGCAATGATGAGAGAACAATGAATGAGAATAGTTTTTTCATAGAATAGTTTTTTTGTTCTGATTATTTCGTTTTAAATTTTGCTTGGAGTTTTTTTCCCTTAGTTGTTAAGCGGTATTTCTGTTTGGAGCTTTTCGGTTTGTCGGGCAACGTCATCTCAATAACTCCTTGATTTAAAGAAGGTAATAGATATGTTTCGGTGAATGACTGTCTGTGAGTGAGCTTCAAGGTTTGCATGAGTTCGGTTTTTGTCATTTCGCCTTTTATGTTTTCTACGAGCATGTTAACTTGTGCGGTAACTTGTGCGGTGACATGTGCGGTAACATGTGCGGTGTCAACTTCGTTTTCCAATTTTGAATCATGCTCATGTATGCTTGTGAGTAGTGCTTTCCCCTTGTTTGTTATGCGGTATTTTTGGTTGATGCTTCGGGGTTTCTCAGGTTGAGTCATTTCTATAAGTCCTTGATTTAAAGACGGTAATAGATATGTTTCGGTGAATGACTGTCTGTGAGTGAGCTTTAAGGCTTGCATGAGTTCGGTTCTTGTCATTTCGCCTTTTATGGTGTCAACGAGCATGTTAACTTGTGCGGTAACATGTGCGGTAACATGTGCGGTGACTTGTGCGGTTTTTGTTTTTAATGGACGGTATAAAATTGTTATAAAATGGTCCTCCTGAATGAACTGAGGCTCAGCTAAGCCAGCGGCTAATGATTTTTGAACCATATCCGAAGTTCCAGTGCCTAGTCGTTCTACATATCCTGCGAGGTACATTGGTTCTGCCAACAGCGGATTGGCAGGGACGGAGGTGTGAAGTTGTTTGAGTTTGTCTGTACTCCACCCCAATGGCAATGTTCCAGGATTCCATATTTCTATTCTATCTCTAAACATCATTACTTGTACACTAGCATTGGAGGTATAGTCACGGTGTACAATAGCATTTACTACCGCCTCTGTGATAACTTCCTTCGGAATCTCATATTTGCCTGGTATTTGGATTTGTTCTGACCGGGTACCTATCGAATAGTCTAGTTTAGAGAGAATAAACTCAACTGTCTGTACCACTAATTCAAATACTGTACCTTTGAAAACTTTGTAAGAAGGGATTGGCTTTTCCACAATGGTGCTGTGAAATAGGGCACATCTGACTTCTGAGCTGATAAAAAATCGTTGTGGCTCTTTTCCAAATAATAACAATGCTGCATGGGTCAACTTGTTATTGTCGAATATATTGAGGTGAGTCAATATCTTTTCAATATTGTCCGTCTCTTGCAACGGAAAACCTCTCTTTGATCTAGCAAGGCGTACAAACTCTTTGATATTTTCGATTTCCAGATCTTGTAGCTGAGCTTTGTCTGAGTATGAAGCATCGAACGGTGAAGTCCGTATAATTTCTTTTTCTACCAGATAGTGTACCAATGCAGCGTACACCGAAGCTTTGAGATCGTCAATGTTAGAGAATGTCTTTCTAACTAATACCTCTTGAGCTTTTTCGATTAGCGCTAGTTCTTTTGGATGCCTACTTTCATCTGGATGATGGGTGATAAAAACAAGTCTTGTGAGATGAAAGCGAGTGGCTTCGTCAAATTCTAATTCTGTAGGTGAGATACCATTCGGGTTTTGAAATCCATATTCTTTTCCAAACAATCCTAAATAAATAGTACACTTTGCAACCTCTTCAAGATATACATGTTTGACTTGTTGGTCGATAGCTGGTAGAGCCTCAAAAATAAAGGGCTCAAAAAACCGTCCCAATAGAGCATCTGCATTTATATAATCGCAAAGTTCACTCCGGATTTCACCAAACTCATTCTGAACACTACTTATAAATATGCGTTTTTTTTTCATGGACTAAAAATATCCTGTGTGTAAATAACAAGTTTAGGAATGTCATTAGCGGTTATGGAGACTATGCAAATTTAGGATTTTTTTATCATAAAAAAATCACATCTTCAAGTTGAGGATGTGATTTTTAGCTAATTTTAAATCAAATGAATAATTCGGGATTAATGTGAGTAAGATACTCCGTAGTTGTCGGCTAGAAACCTGCAAATCAGTTTCGTGGAGTTGACAAATAATTTATCGCCATACGCACTGATATAACTGGTGTCAACCGTGGTTTCATTTTTATCTATGATAAGCACTGGGCAGCTTTGGTTTTCTTCTCCAATGGTAGCTATTACTGTGGGTCTCGGTCGTGCAAAATCAACGTATTCAATTTCTATTCGTTCTTTTAGCTCAGGAAAATAAGACAGTACACCTTCCACAATGGCGCAATGAGGACAATAGTATTTCAGCCCTTTGCTGTCGGCATTGGTGTCAGTGAAGTCTGGTTTTAGTAAAAATAGTTTTGCCATAATCTGTATCTTAAATTAGTTAGTATGGACAATGTCTGCAATTATTTCTACAGCAGTAACCCCTTTGGAGATGGTAGGCGGCTGTAAAAACGCAGTTGCCTTGTTCGTCAAAATAATAATCTTGTATCACTTTGTAATTTGCTCTCTTGGTTTTCTTGCATTCATTTGCACAGTTGGGACACAGGCAGTCCAAATCTTGGAATGGCAATGTGTTAAGTGTCGAAATCTTGTCAGAAGTACTACTTTCAAATCTGTTTTGACATTTCGGACAGGTCTTTATACTGCTACAAATCATGCGTTAGGGGTTTATGACTTTGCGTACAGACGGGTTTCGGAACATAAAACTGATTCCAGATCCAACAGCCGCCTGACGCAAAGCACATGTTATCGGCAAGTTTTTAGCTTTCCTTATGATTATTGTGGTGGGAATATTGAACTTACTAATGTAGCTGTATCGGATAGTACTCCTTCGAACGCAATAGTAATGGTGTTATTATCTGTAGCAAAAATGCTCGTATTACCGCTCTCGCTAGTAACTGAAATGAATAATCTATCAATACCTTGGCACCATGGAGAACCACCTGGACCATCTGGAGAACTGCTTGCGCTTTGCCATAACCCATTGTAAATAAATGTTGTTTGGCCGCCTTTGACGTTGTAAGTAGTTGATTTGCCTTCAATTATTGTAATAAAAGTGCCTTCTAATATTGTCCAACCAATACAATTTGGATTATCTAAAGTTATAATTGGGTTTGTTAGTGGTCCTGTTTGTACATGTAAAACATATGTGTTATTCGTAGAGGGGGAAACAAATGTGTATTTTGCTTTTAAATTTAACATATTCTTTTCAATTAATTTTCCTACTATCTGGCATTTCGGATATCGCCTCTCATTGAATTGACTGAACGAGAACAGTCTTTTTTAGTGGATTCCGTCCCACTTTTATCTATTTGCCAATTTGGGTAGTCAGCCCTATGTCAACTGTTGTTTTAGTTATAAACCTGTTTGTAAAATGTATTATACGCATAATAAACACCCATATTGCAGTAAAAGTTTTCTCCACTCAATGTAGTCTAACTTAAAACTGAATTTTCAATTTTTTGTATTTCTATGTTTTGGCGCAGGTTTCTCCAATTGTCTGAGTAGCCCTATCTCTTGTAGTCCGTAATTGGTTGTTCATTTTTTACTCTACAAGTTTGAGCGGTGGTTATTCTCCTTTGCTCAGGTGATACTTATTTTGGTTTGTCTATAGGTGGATTATATTCATATTTCCTGTACCTTTGTTTTTAGTACAATACATTCAATTAGTTAAGCTGTTTTAAAGTTGCGGTTTGAAAATAGAATCTTTTGTAATTAAACATATTGCGTTAAATGTTCACTAAGTCCATTAACTTTGCACGCCTCAAAACTCCCCCATGGGGGAGTTAGGGGGCTGCTTTTAATCTATATCATGCATACTACCCCCGAAAAGCTACAACAATTTGAGCGACTGCTCGCTATCATGTCCGAACTGCGTGCCAAATGCCCGTGGGACAAAGAACAAACTTTCGAAAGCCTGCGCACGCTCACCATCGAAGAGACATACGAACTGGCGGATGCCATCATGAAGGAAGACAAAACTGAAATTCGCAAGGAGTTGGGCGACGTACTTCTTCACATCGTGTTTTACTCCGAAATAGGCAGTGAGACTAATGACTTTGACATCTACGACGTGTGCAAGGGTTTGTGCG
>CAIUKZ010000436.1 GCA_903899865.1 uncultured Bacteroidales bacterium
GTTGTCCAAAAATCAAGATAAACAAACTTACCCTTAAAATCGCTTAAAGAAACCTCTTTACCATTGACAACCTTGCATGTAAATGGCGGAGCAACATTGCCTGGAGCTAAAGACAACTTCTTTGCATACAATTTTCTCATTTGCTGAGCATACACCGAATCCGTATTGTGCTTTTTAAAATAATCATATTTCTTATTGAAGCCCTTCACACCTCCTTGAGCTAAATCGGAATAAACTAAATCAAAGAGACAATACTCTTTGATTTTTACACTTTTGTACTTTTCTATAATTTTACTTGTCTCATCGAAATATGCTTCATCCGATTGTCGCTTTATTGAGTCTAGTTTGTTAACAGCATTCATTGTAGAACAGCCTAAGTAGTAATATAAAAAAAATCTATACTCTCGACTATCAAGAAATTTTTCATTTTCAATTGTCATTCCCTTTGTAAAACTAGAGTAAGTTGTATCTTTTATTTCTTCTTTTAAACCGCACACCAGTTTTTCTTCTGCACACTGATAATCCAAACTACCTTTTACATATTCTTCAAACGAAGAATCCACTTTATTTATTGCTATTTGTTGATCAAGAAATTTCTTATCTTCAGAGAATGTGGAATCGAGAAAATGTGGAGCAACATGGGCTGGTAGCGAACGTAATGTATGTAGTCTATTCCAAAAACGCTGATTCAGAGAATCCAAGATCACATTTTCCGTTGCAAGATCACCACCAAATTTAAATTCTCCGTCGCCTTTTGATAAATCAAAATTCAGAATCAATAACTTACCAGGCACTAAAAATAATGGCTTGTAAAATCGACCAATATCAATATGCTTCACACAGGGATAATCAATCATTATTGATGCTGAAAACTTTCCACTTATTACATTAACAGTATCCATACTTAATCCAAGAGACTTATTATCAATCAAAAATGATTGATTGTCGTAATTCTTAATTTCCCCAGACAAGGTGGCAAATTTGTTTTGGGCGTTAGAAGCTAGGGTTAGTAAGCATACTAGCGCAAGTGTAATTTTCTTTTTCAATTTGATCATTATTGTAATATTTAGATGTGTATTGTATCAATCCTAAAAAAAGCACACAGTTAATTCAAACAACTAAAAAAGTAAAATATTAACAATCAAACAATAAAAGTACGAATATTTATGTATTAAATGACAAAGTTAAGGCATTAATTAAACAACATTAACTGACTAGTTTTGGGTATTACTCGTGGGAAGAAGAAACATTACAGAGTTTATTATGAACAAATTAAATGGAAAGCCCAAAAATCACAACAGAAGAACGTTAAAAAATGAATAATGTTGTTCGAAATTTATCGGGGCTATGTCGTTTTGTGTGAGTAAATTTTATCAAGTATGTCATAGGGGCGTTAGCCCTACCATCTTAGTAGTAGAAGTTCAGAGTGCCCTATAGGAGCGTTAGCTCTGAAATCTCAATCTAATTGGCAATGCCAATGTCATGATATTTAGACAAATAACACTGCAAAAATAACGAAGATATGGTTTGATTTAGATATCAGGACTACGTCCCTAATGTATTTTTATGTAATGTCATTTTCTACGAAGATGTTATGGCTAACGCCCCTGTGTACTTGATTACCCACACGAATCGACATAGATCCAATTTATCCCGCAATAAACGGTAGCCCATTCTGAGAAAATCAAAAACAAAAGGGCTTTTGCCAAATATAGAATTCACGAAAACAAAAAAACCCGACTATATCTCTGTACTCGTGGATTAAAATTGGCGGATATCGGATTTTATCCCGTCTTAACGGGACTCACATTTTTACGCAGTTGCATGGACACATAATCCTTCCTACTCATCTGTATCGTATAAATGAGCAATAAAAAAAGCCCCAACTACATTTCTGTAATTGGGGCTTAAAATTGGCGGCTATCTACTCTCCCACTTTTACGCAGTACCATCGACGTTGACAGGCTTAACTTCTCTGTTCGGAATGGGAAGAGGTGGAACCCTGTCGCTATAACCACCTAAATCTTTCAGTGTAGTTCTATTCAGTTGAATAGAGTCTACTACCGTATTAGGTATTTGACATTGGAAAGAGAGAATCAGCATTTCATAAATTAAAACCATACCATAAGGTACAAAAACAGCTATCGGGCAATTAGTATTACTCGGCTCTACATTTCTGTAATCAGGGCTTAAAATTGGCGATATCGGATTTTATCCCGTCATAACGGGACTCCCACTATTACGCAGTACCATCCGTTGACAATTTCAAACATTCGGTTCGAAGTGCAAAGTGTTATGTTTGTGAACAATCGAGTAGGTAGGGGGATTACTCCCCCGCCCTCTCACACCACCGTGCATGCTCTCGCACACGGCGGTTTCTTTTAACTGTTTAACTTCTCGTAATTTAATGTGAGATTGTAAAGACCTATCTCGTCAAACCATTTATTGCTTAGGGCTTGGTGCGCTTGTGGGCAACCCGATTTACGCCAATAACCGACCCCCGAAAGAGCTAAAATCCAGCTTTGCCATGTGTCAACGCCTCTGCTTTTCAGAAACTGTTGAAGTGTAATTGTCCGTTTACATTGCTTTAATCTGTAGCACCGAAGTTTCCTACGAATCCAAGAATCAAGTTTCTGCAATAGACTTTTACACCGTGCATGGTGAAAATAGTTCAGCCAACCGCGCATTACGGGAATGAGGTCGGCAATTACTTGTTCGAACTTTACGCCTCTGTTACGTTTGGTTATTTGGCGCACTTTTTCTTTAAAGCGGGCAATACTTTTCGTGGCAATGCTTAGGGTGCCATCCTTTTGGATGGTATAGCCTAAAAATTTGGTTTGATTTGCTGCGCAAACCTGACTCTTATCTTTGTTGACAATTAGCTTCAGTTTGCTTTCGATAAAGTTGCTTACAGATTCCATTACTCTCTCGCCTGCCACTTGGCTGCGTACGTAGATGTTGAAATCGTCGGCATAGCGAACAAATTTGTGTCCTCTGTGCTCCAGTTCTTTGTCTAGTTCATCCAGAACTATGTTAGACAACAGTGGAGATAGGGGGCTACCTTGTGGTGTGCCTTCGGTGCGTTGACTTACAACACCGTCAACCATAATTCCGCTTTGTAGGTATTTGCGTATCAACCTCAGTAACGTTTTGTCGCCAATGGTAGTTGATAGTCGATACATTAAGCGGTCGTGATTAACAACATCGAAGAACGTTTTCAAATCCATATCTACGACGAAGTTTCTTCCTTGTTCCACATATTCGCTACCTTTCTTGAGCGCTTGGTGAGCACTCCGATTGGGGCGGAATCCGTAGCTATGGTCGGAAAATTTTCGTTCATAAATGGGACTTAATACTTGTGCAATGGCTTGTTGAATTATCCTATCCGTTACCGTTGGGATACCAAGTTTGCGTTTACCACCGTTTGGCTTGCGGATTTCGACTTGTTTGACTCCTTGTGGTTGATAAGTGCCGTTATACAATTTGCTCAATAGAATCTCTCCATTTTCTGCATACCATACGGCAAAATCGACAATCGGCATTTGGTCGATTCCTGCTACGCCTTTGTTCTGCTTTACCTGTTTATAGGCTTGTTTGATATTACTGTGACATAATATCGCTCCCATCAAATCGTGGGTTAAGGCTCGTTCTTGTTCGTGTGCTTCTTTTACTTGCAACGCCGTTATTGATAAAGCTCCGTGTACGACTTCACTCTTGGCAAAAGGGCGTATAACCTCCTGAACTGTGCATTTGAACAGCTCGTATTGGTAAGTTATTTCTTGCTGTTGCGCCATAAAGCAAATTTTGAACTAACTGCTCCTTAAATTAAAAGATTCAGACCTTCTTCTGTGGTGTTCCCACACAAAATACTATGTCCTCTGCTGACTTCTTACAGAACATAAAGAGTTATCACTAAATCTTTTGCACTGTTGGTGCATCCTGCAAGACCTCTCGGGATAAGATACTAAACTTTCTCTGCGTTCTGCCTGATTTACTCATTTGAGTTACGGTTGAATTTTGGGCGTTCCCAATCCATTGCTCGGTTGCCCTCTCAAAATGAGCCTTATATCAGATTTCTGTTCGTCAAAACGTCAGATTTGCTAATGACTTCTTTCAGATTTGCAGTCGCCCACAACACCCTTGTCAATCGCTAATGTTTCCTATCAACTCGGCACATACAGGAACTTGCATCCTGTCAGTTTAATACCATGCCCGACATACCAAAAAAGACCTTGAACAAATTGTTCAAGGTCTTTTTTTGTTATAAACGTTATAATTGTCAACTATGCTAGTTTTACATTTACTGCATTTATTCCTTTTCTACCCTCTTCAAGGTCAAAAGTTACTTCGTCGTTTTCTTTGATTCTTTCTTTACAACCATTTACGTGTACGAAATACTCTTTTGTAGATTCTGAGTCTTTAATGAAACCAAAGCCTTTTGATTCATTGAAAAATTTAACTGTTCCTTTATTCATTTTGTTTTATAATTAATTATGAGTGCAAGATACGGATAATTATCAATAAATAAAGAATTTATGCGAAAAATTTGATAATAGATAATTGAAATAATCTCTTCTCGAAATATAATCACTTATATAACAAACAATTAACTTCCAAAATAAATTTCTTATATTTGATGAATTTAATTATCTTCATCCCATTAAGCTGACTAATCTTAAATATGATTTCTCAAATCCAGTTTTATCTACAGCCCAAAACTAGAGGGTTTCATCTTATTACAGACGAAATTGTTCGAAATTAGCCCACACTTCCACAAGTAGGACTAATTAATTTCTTTCTACAGCACACATCGGCAGCGCTCACTATCAACGAAAATGCAGATCCTGATGTTCAAACCGACATGGGCAGTATTTTTGATCGGTTGGTAAAAGAAAGAGAACCTTACTACGAACACACTTTTGAAGGCACAGATGATATGCCAGCTCATGCCAAATCAACAATCGCAGGAGTAAGTCTGACTATTCCAATCACCAACGGCAGACTTAACATGGGCACATGGCAAGGCATTTACCTCTGCGAATTTCGCAATCATGGCGGGCGGCGAAAAGTGGTGGCTACGATTATTGGGTAGATTCTCATTCCCTAAAAGACCTTGGAATAAGATGCACTCCCTAATTCTGAGTAAGACTCCAAACAAGCTGTTTTAAAACAAGATAATTTGATTATCTTTGTTCCTCCAAAAAATGTAGAATACAATGGCAAAAGAACTCAAAGAACTTACTCCTCGTAGTGAAAATTACTCTCAGTGGTACAACGACTTAGTACTCAAAGCTGACCTTGCAGAAAACTCAGCTGTAAGAGGATGCATGGTGATAAAACCTTATGGCTACGCTATCTGGGAAAAAATTCAAGCAGAACTAGACCGAATGTTTAAAGAAACTGGTCACGTGAACGCATACTTTCCACTCTTCATCCCCAAATCATTCTTAAGCAAAGAAGCGGAGCACGTGGATGGATTTGCCAAAGAATGTGCAGTGGTAACGCATCACCGCCTGAAAAATGATCCAAACGGCAAAGGACTAATCGTGGATCCGGATGCAAAACTTGAAGAGGAACTCATTGTACGTCCTACTTCTGAAACCATCATTTGGAGCACTTATAAAAATTGGATTCAATCCTACCGTGACCTTCCTATACTTGTCAACCAATGGGCCAATGTGGTTCGCTGGGAAATGCGTACACGCTTGTTTCTTCGTACGGCGGAGTTTCTATGGCAAGAAGGTCACACAGCACATGCTACTCAGGAAGAAGCTGTCATAGAAGCAAAGAAAATGCTGGAAGTGTATGCCGACTTTGCTGAGCGATTCATGGCTGTGCCTGTATTGAAAGGTGTAAAATCGGCTAATGAGCGATTTGCTGGAGCGCTTGACACTTACTGTATCGAAGCATTGATGCAAGATGGTAAAGCACTACAAGCAGGAACATCACATTTCCTTGGTCAAAATTTCGCCAAAGCATTTGATGTCACATTTATGGATAAAAGCAATAAATTGGACTACGTATGGGCTACATCGTGGGGCGTTTCTACCCGATTGATGGGTGCGCTCATCATGACTCACTCCGACGACAACGGGCTAGTGCTCCCTCCTAACCTCGCACCATTCCAAGTGGTTATCGTACCAATTTATAAAAACGAAGAACAACTGCAACAAATCGATGCCAAGGTAGCCGAGATAGTAGCTAAGTTGAAATCACTAGGCGTCAGTGTAAAATATGATAATAACGACAATCGGAAACCAGGCTGGAAATTTGCCGAATACGAACTAAAAGGTGTACCAGTGCGCTTGGCTATGGGAGCTCGTGACCTAGAAAACGGTACCGTAGAAGTGGCTCGTCGCGACACATTGACCAAAGAAACCGTAAGCATTGAAGGTATAGAGACATACATCAAAGAATTGCTTGCTACGATTCAAGAAAATATTTTCAAAAAAGCGTTTGACTATCGTGCATCTGTTACACGTGAGGTAAACTCTTACGATGAGTTTAAAGTGGAAATAGAAAAAGGCGGATTCCTACTTTGTCACTGGGACGGCACACCCGAAACTGAAGAGCAAATCAAAGAAGACACCAAAGCTACCATCCGCTGCATCCCATTGGATGGCGACTTGACGCCTGGCAAGTGCATGGTAACAGGTAAACCATCGGCACAACGCGTGGTATTTGCAAGGGCGTATTAATAAAAACTAGATAATATCACATAATGCAGCCCTAACAGTTCTTGAAACTTGTTAGGGCTGTTTGTAATATCCTCTAAAAGGAGTTTCTCAATTATCTACTTCTACAATCTTCTTAAACACCTTCCAGTTAGAACCTTCATAAGCTACCTTAGAACCTTTAGGTACGTAAAGTACACATATATTTTTGTTAACAGCTTGAAAAGTATTTAATGAAATATCCAATGGTTTTTTCACTCTAAGGTATATTTCTGTCAAAGCATTGCATTGTTCAAAAGGATCATCACCTATCTTTTCAAGAGAACTAGGGATACTTAGTTTTTTTAATTTTGTACATCCCGAAAATGCATTAAATCCAATCTCACGCAATGAATCTGGCAAGGTAATAGATTCTAAGCTAGAACAACTACTAAATGCACCACAATGTATTTCCCTCAATGTATTAGGCAAAATGAGCGACTTTAGTTTTGCGCAGCGCGCAAATGCATCACTTCCAATCTCTTGTAATGAATATGGCAAGGTAATGGATTCCAAGCTGATACAATCTGAGAAAGCATTATAATTTATTTTATGTACAGAATTAGGAATGGTGAGTTGTTTTAATTTTATACATCCTTCGAAAGTTTTAGATCCAATTTCTCGTAATGAATCTGGTAAAGTAATAGCCTCCAAACGACTACATTTAGCAAATGCACTGCTACCAACAA
>CAIUKZ010000437.1 GCA_903899865.1 uncultured Bacteroidales bacterium
AAATGAAAACAGCAGAAATGAAAAAGGGCTACCTTTTCCACACAGAATGGGATGATGGCGACGCAGATAAGTCGTTGTTTGGGTATTGTCCTGAATTAGTTAGGGTTGATAACTGTACTGCATGGCGGCCAATGTCTAGTGTTCTCAACTTGGTACCACGAGTAGTGCACCCTTCTGACGTCAAAGCACGTGAGATTCACGTTGCTGGTCGAGATTTGCACTTTGTGTGCGGTGTATCGTCAATCGAGTACGTAGATCACTTTGGATTCCAAAAAATACCACGAGATCGCTTCTTTATGTATCCCGAGGAAAAACTAGGTGCTGGAATTCAATCTGCCAGCATCATGTGGGAGCGTGTGGAAGCGCTTTTTCAAGGTATAAGGGAGGTAATGGTAAAGAACGGCAATGCGCGTTCAGGATCGTTTTCGATACCATGGACATCGGCATGTATGGATTTTTTTGAGGTGCGTACTTGTGTCCTTTTGCATTTATTTTAGCCTTGTTCAGTTTTGGCCATGGTAAACCCTAATTTGGATTTGAAGTCCTTAACAAAGCCGGATAGTCGGCGCTGTACTGTACTTGGTCGAAGGCAATCGAGATTGGATGCAACGCTTGGATATCAGAATGTAGCCTACGATGTCGATCGTGTGCAATTGATTTACGCAACACGGTATGTAGTAATAACATACCCATTTGTAATATTTGTGAAGTTGTATTATTCAAATTGTCGATTTTTATTGTTATATATGTCTAGTAAAGCTTTACGTAGTCTTCAGAATGCATCTGGTATTTATGGAATGGCAGTTGCAAGTGCCGCTGTAGAATTTCCTGGTCAAATTGTTGGCCATTTTGTGGGTGGGGAAACATTGCGAGCAGTTCAACCAAAACCAGATAGCAAAGTACGAAAGCAAAGAACGGCATTACGGGAGGAGAGCAGTGGCGAGAATGAGCTATCACAACAACAGGAAGAACGAGGAAGTGGTTACGGAGTTAAATTAGCGTATGACGTTCCACAAACTAAATTTAATGGTACTCTTGATGTACGAGTGTGTTGGCATTCTCTAGTGTACCTTGCAAAAGTAGATTTTGGTCCTAAGAATCTATCTTTTTAATTGTATATTGAAAATCCTAGCTTATTGTAGTGCCCTATAGGCGTATAAACATGGTCCTTATTTGCTGTACAGTATAAGTATTAAAAAAAATAACAAAAATGTCAGCAGCACGTAGAAGACATGAATTGTTTAATGTTTCAGTAAATCCTAGCTTATTCGAGTGTACTAAAGGCGTTTTAACATGGCCCTCTATCGAAGGTAGGGCTATGCATTGAAAACGACATGGGATGTACCGTTAGGTAAGGCTATGGGCACGTTAGAAGTGAACATATGTTTGCACAAAATTTATTTTATACATGAATGGGGCTTTTTTGAAAGTTGCTTTTTATTCAAAGACGCATTCTGTTCCATAACTATTTCTTCTAAAGACTATGTTGCAGTAGTAAAACTCTAGTTAGATGTAAAGAGACGATAGCCAGTAGGGTAGCCGCCACTATTGTCTTGGTTCCAAAAATCGTTGCATTCTTCTTGCCTTCAAAAATCGTTGCATATATGCTGCGCGTTTTTGGGTAGCTGTCGAAAGGACTGCATTCGTCAGCCACACCGTGTGATGCTGCCTGAAGAAATCCCTCCAAGTCGAAGTAGTCCGTTTTTTGGATCGTCGTTTG
>CAIUKZ010000438.1 GCA_903899865.1 uncultured Bacteroidales bacterium
AATTTATCACCAACTGTTTTCATATCTTCTCCTTGTGTGTGTTGAAAACTAACTCTTCAGTGTTTGTACTGATATGTTATTATAATAGTATTTAACTTGTAAAGCAACCGATTTAATAGATTTTTACAATAATTATTCCTATTAGGCTTATTGCTTTTTTAAATAAAGCAAAAGGACCCGAAGGTCCTTTTGACATTCTATTTTTGGATTAGAACGATTTGCTTACAGAAAATACTGCGGCATCTTTGTACAGTCTTTGACCATTAATGGTGTTAGCTGTTTGGAATGAAGAACTAGTACCACTATTGGTGTAATACTTAGCGGCTAGATCCCAACCTTGTAAGTTATAACCTAGACCAACGTTGTAGTCAGTGTAGTTTGAACTTGAATTGTTGTTAACTTCAGTGCGGCCAACGTGTGCCAACAGGGAAATTTTAGACTTGCCAAGTGGTTGAACAATGTCAGCTTGATAGTACTGACTGTTCTTACTATTAGCTGTGCCAAAGTAGTTGCTCAACGATTGGCTGTACTTGACACTGACTGGACCATAACCTAGACCAGCAAACAACTCGTTTGTGTCAAAGTTTGTTGATGTGTTGTTTGTAGCACGTGGATAAAAATAGTTATAAGAGCCAACATCAAGTGTTAGACCCTTGAGAATTTCTTTCTTGAATCCTGCGTACAAATCACTTTCAACGCCTGAACCGTTCGTGTACATGTCACTAGAAACTGAACTGTTCCAGTTGCCCACATAGAAACCACTTTTGTGGTTGTAGTCAATGCCACCTTGTACTGCGGGTGCGTTTTGAGTTTGGCTAATACCACGGAAACGATAGTCGCTTGTTAGTCCCAAATTGCCAGTTACCTGGGCTTGTGCGGCTGTCGCTGTGAGTAGCGCCATAGCCACGATTGCTAAAATTTTCTTCATTTATAATATCCTTTTGAATGAATGACTTATATGTCATTGCTTATTATATAGTATTTCTACTAATCAAGTCAATAAAAAAGCGGCTACGAATAGCCGCTTTTGGTAGTTTTGTTTACAAGGTATTTCCTACCCCGGACCTGCTGTTTTTACATCCATCGTCATTTGTTTAACCAATCGGTACACCATTTCCTTGTGGTACTCTGTAGCAAGATAATCGCCTTGGCTTTCACCTGACTCGAATCCATACTTGTACGCAGGCGTATCGAGATACTGATTACGCTCATCCATGCTGTTTAGTATTTCTCGTATTTTAGATGATTCTGGGTTTTTCTTTTTTATTGCTGTTGTCATTCTGTCTCCTCCGATTTTTCGCTGAATGATATATGAATATCTAATGATTTGATATCTCTATCAAATCCTAAACTTTCGGCAAATACTCTAAAGAGATCTGCTTGCTCTCGAAGAGTATGCTGTTTCTCATTGAAGAATTTTTCATCTACTGCCGTTTGTTCACCACCCCAATATCGTTTTGTTTCTTCGAGTTTTTCCCATCGTTCTTTAAAATACTCATTGACATTTAAAGTCTTGTTCCCCTTTAGGGTATCTAAGGTTTGGTATTTGCTCATTTGATCTACTCCCCATACCGATCGATTCGATAGGTAGCTGCTAATGCCGCAGTCAACTGACGATGATTTTCTATTGCTGCGGCATATCCATCCGAGTAGCCCTCAACGTACCTTTCATCATTCAAAAGTTTCTCGTCTGACTCTCCTAGTTCTTTTAACATAGCTCGTAGTGATTTCCCTTTGCCGGGACGGCCTGGTCCGTTGGGCATCATGCTAATTCTCCTGTTGGAAGTTTAACTCCAATTGCTTCCCATTCTTTTTGTTGAATATCAATGAATCCAATATTTTCATACTCTTTTTGTTTTTTCTTTGCAAATTCACGCAGTGGATCAACTAAAGAATCCAATCGTTGCAATACATCAAATGTTAATGCTGTATCTGTTGTAATTGCAGTAAAAGTTTCACGATCAAACCAATCTGTTTGTAATTGTGCTTGTGCAATACAAATTTTAACACCTAATTCAGTATTAATTAAATCGATTGCTTCTTTTCTTACATCGCCCCAAATGCACTCGTCTACAATATTCTCTACTTTATTAAACAGAGTATTAACATACTGGTGTTCTGGATTATAATAAACAACATCCTTACCATCTAGTCCTTCAGGCGTATATTGTGCAAAGCCTTTAATACCTATGTCTTCTACAAATGTTGGAACCATCGGAGCAACAGATCTAAATGTTTTAGGTTTAGGCCCTGAGTTTGTAGATGATTTTTTTGGTTTATTTTTTCCGGTGCCTGGTCCCGAGGTAACACCTCCGCCACCCCCACCCCCTAAAATTCCGCCACCCCCACCACTTTGGCTTGTAACAGTGCCTGTGTTTGTTAGAGTAGTATTAACTGGTTCGTTAATATGAAAATCATTTAGTCGATCTTTGATTCGATCTTCAATATTTGAATGATGAGCTTTTTGGTTATGTTCTTTAATTTTTTCAGCCCATTCTGCAGGTATGTTATCACGGATGCCTTGAATAAAATCTTTATAGCCTACTGCATCGTCGGATTGAGCATTTTTAGGTTTTATAGCATTTCTATAAGTTGTTGGGTCGTATCGGTCGTAGGGTAGAATAACATCAACTTTAAAAAATTTATGGTCGATATATAACCCCAATTGTGATGCCACACGTTTCCATTTGTCTCCGGACAAAACATCGTATCTTTCTTTGTCATTGTGTTTCCCCCAAATTAGCGAAACAAAATTAGGATTACCGTGACTGCTTGATGTACCTTCTAACTCTGAATTTCCAACATCGTTAGGAGCATCATAGTAATAGATATAGGTATTGCCGTCCTGTGCATCAACAGGAATAGAAAAACAGTTTGGGTTATTCTTAAGAGCTTTCTCCCATTTTTGTTCTCTTGTTTCAAAGGTCAACCCGTGCGTTCTTGATTCTCTTCCTGCCCCGTGTACAGTGCTATCATTACTTTCACCGTTTTCAAAAACTATTTCAACGCCTGCAGGTATATCAACAAATCGTGTAAATGCTTTTAAAATAACATGATTCTTTGGTTGTTGTGGTTTATCGGCACCAAACACATTAAGAAACGTATTAACTTTATAATCCTTGCCCATGATAATAGTTTCTGTCCAATCATGATCCAAGTCATATCCGCGATAATCTGCTTGTTCTTGAACCCATTCTGTGCAT
>CAIUKZ010000439.1 GCA_903899865.1 uncultured Bacteroidales bacterium
ATACTATAGTAGTTAATTTTATTATGTTCTTTGAGAGAGACTATTCAATATCAGGAACAGATCAATTAATATATCAATTACATAAACTAGGGCAAGACAAGAGCTTTATATTCCTATTTGATGACGGCGCTATTATAGAAATGACCAACGCAGTGTCTATTATAACAAATATAATTAAGACATTTAACTTAACCAACGATAGTTGTGCTGTAGTCTGTAGACAGACTATCGATATACCCAATGCCACCGTGATAATAGAAGAAAGTGTTTCTTTTTGGATTAATCTACTATTTCCGACAATTAAAAATATTTCAATTCCTACAGGACCTTTTAATAAAAAATTTGCTGTTTGGTCTAATAGAGGTACCTTTTATAGATTAATAATTACTAAACATTTATACACAAAATATAAGGATATAAGCTATATATCATATCAAGAAAAAGGTATGGTATCGCAAAAAAGATTTGATGAGTTTTTTCATGATGAAATTGTCTGGGCACAAGATAATACACCTATCATATATGATCAGGTATTTCCTAATAGAATATATGATCATGAGATGATTGTGGGGAGTAGTCGCAAACCCTATGATGATTATTTTTTAGAGATTGTAGTAGAAACAGATTGTATCACTACAGAATGGATCACAGAAAAGACCATTAAAAATTTATATATTGGAAAGCCTTTTATAGTAATGGGCGGTGCAGGAATTTTAACTAAATTAAAAAGTTTTGGATTTAAAACATTCAGTCCATGGATAGATGAAAGCTATGATGATATTACTAATAATTACCTACGCTTAGAAGCAATCAAACAAGAAATAGATAGATTGGCTGATGTAGATATAAATTATCTACATCAAGAACTACTACCTATCCTTGAACATAATAGAGACACCTATGTCAAATATATTACTAGCGGGCGATAGTTGGGGAATAGGAGTATTTGCTGGAGTAGGAGAAAACTATGGTCCTACAGGGCAAGGTATTCAATCTAATTTAGAAGCACAAGGACATTCAGTAATTAATATCAGTAAAGCAGGTATATCAAATGAAAATATAATTAATAATATATCTGAAAATCTGCAAATGGTTGATCATGTAATATTTTTACAAACAGATATCTTTAGGAATAATTCTTATCACGGAGTTAAAGGTATAGAACCGAGTTGGCGCTGGTTACGTGAAGAATTTATCAGTGAATTGTTAAATTTTAGTAGTTTACACGACTATATTGATAATTATTTTGAACTTCTGTATACTAAGTTAGATAGTATAGCAAAATTAAGAAATCAAAAAATTTTATGCATTGGCGGGTGGTCTGATATTCATCCGTGTATAAACAAATTTGATAATTTAGAAGTATTAATACCTAGCGCAACTCAATTATTAATACCTGAGGTAAAAGAACAGGTTTATATTAGTGACGGTGAATACTTTATTCAATTAAATGATAATGTAAAATTTATGAATAAATTTGATTATGAAATTAAAAAAATCTCCGTTAATAGTTTATATAAGAGTGAAAAGTCTTGTAAAAAATGGAATGATGTTCATCCGGATATATACGGGTATACTCGCATAGTAGATAGCATATTACTTTATTTGGCTAAAAAATATTGAAAATACCGCTTGTGGAATAAATAATAATAGCGTATTATATATAAATGCATAGTACGTTTAGGCATATTAAAGACCAACTTAAAACACAAGGAGTAATAACATGGCAACATCATTAGCAGAAATCCGTGCAAAGTTAC
>CAIUKZ010000440.1 GCA_903899865.1 uncultured Bacteroidales bacterium
ATTGGTTGGAAAGGGTTTATACCCATGCGCGTAGTGCCCGAAGATGCCATTGAAATTACTGCGGAAGGTAGCATGTGGAAGTTTAAGTTCGAATACCCTGGAAATAAAATTGCCGACACCTTAGTGGTGCCAATTGATAGGTCAATTTTAATTAACCTAAAATCAGTGGATGTACTACACGGGTTTTCTGTACCTGCATTCAGAATTAAAGAGGACATGGTACCAAACAAACCAAATTACTCTTGGTTTACTGCTGGTGAATTGGGTGATTATGATATCTATTGTACTGTATATTGTGGTCTAAACCATTCCAATATGCTTGGTGTGATCAGGGTGGTCACTCAGCAAGAGTATGACAAATGGCTACTGACATTACATGAAAAGCCCAAAGACTCACCACAAGGCATGAAGATACTTGAAAAAAATGGGTGTATAGCTTGTCACTCACTTGATGGGTCGAAAGTGGTAGGACCTTCTTTTAAAGGCATTTATGGTGCAAAAAGAAAAGTAACGACTTCAGGATCGGAGCGTGAGATTACTGTGGATGATGCATACATCACTAAATCCATTGTAGATCCGGGAGCAGATGTTGTGGTAGGATATCCTGCTGGATTGATGCAACCCTACAAGTCCCTTTCGGAATCTGACCTTAAACTCATCAATGAGTATTTAAAAGGATTGAAGTAATGAAACGCTACCTTCACATCATACTGGAACTGATTAAATACAAAGTTTCAATAGCAGTCAGTTTTACTACCATTACTGGCTATCTAGTCTATTCTGGCAAATTTGATATGGGAACGGTCTATCTGGCTTTGTCCATTTTCTTGCTAGCAGGTGGTTCTAGTGCGATGAATGAATGTCAAGAAAGTGACTATGATGCGTTGATGGATAGAACCAAAAACCGTCCCATTCCTTCTGGGAAAATTACAAGAACCAATGCATGGATAGTGTCTATCGCCATCACCCTAATTGGGCTAGGGATGTTGTACTGGATATTCAATCCCATCACTGCACTGCTGGGAGTAATAAATCTAATATGGTACAATGTCATTTATACCAATTTGAAAAGGGTTAGTTCGTTTGCTGTAGTACCAGGGTCGATGGTTGGGGCTATTCCTGTGTTAATGGGATGGACTGCAGCGGGTGGGGTGTGGTATGAGGCAACCATCATTTTTATCGCCTTTTTTCTGTTTATATGGCAAGTTCCTCACTTTTGGTTGTTGATGTTGAAATACAACAAAGAGTATGAAAATGCAGGATTTAAAACCATCAATCAAGCTGTACATCCACAGCATTTAAAACATGTGATTTTTGCTTGGATAGTAGCTACTTCCTTTACGTCGATAATCGTACCTCTTTTTTTAACTCAGCTTTCGCTAAGTTTCTTCGTACTGATTTTTGTATTAAACATCCTATTTATAGGTGTGTTTACAAAATTGACATTCAGTGATGTGCTTGAACTCAACTTCCGTAAGTCATTTATCACCATCAACCTGTACATGATGCTGTTCATGACCCTTTTGATTACTTACCATATCGTTTTTTAATACCCACATGATACTTTTTACAAAAACAGCATCACTTTGCTGTTTTTGTTCGTAGAAATATCATTGCTATTGAAGTGGTGACTATTCCCATCATAATAGCTCCTATCAGACCCTGAAGAACATAATTACTAAAGTTGAAATTCGCCTCTGCTTCAATTGTTGATTTGTAATACCCCAATTCTACAGAACGCTTAATCACATTTGGAAAATATTCTGGCGTGATGATATAGGTGGTTATCCATTGTGTGACTGGACTAATAAGTGCAATAAATGCCGACAAAATCACTCCCGATTTCAATCCTTGAACGTAACTTATTTCTCCATTATAGAAATTGTGTTTTTTGTCTTTTAATGCTAATACCATCACCCATATAGCGGGGATAGCAAATAAATTAGTCAAGTAAAATTGATAGTCGATGTACTTGCCGTGTAGTCCACATAGTTTTTCCAATAGCATCCAAACCAAAGAAGTAATCGAAAAAACAATCGCCCATTTAATTTCAATTTTTAAATTTTTCATTGCAAAATGATGTTTAAAGGATTGGTATTTAGTTTGTTTGTAATATTATATATCACCCTATAAAACGCTGAGGGTGAAATAATGTTCAATTGATGACAATAGGCAAAATGAAAATAGATACGTCGTATGCGGTGTCTGGTGAAGCATTTTTGAACACAAAGGCACAAAGGCACGAAGTCGCTAAGAAAAACTCTATAATTTTTCTCAATGTATTCTTAAATTTTTCGTAATGAAAAGTGACAAAAGCGTTCTAGCGCTTTTATGTATTTCAACAATTGCAGGAAAACACAATCTCCCAATGGCAAAATATTGTATTCATTTTTCATTCTTCAATTTTCATTTTTCAATTTTCATTTTTCATTTTTCAATTATCTATCCAACCTAAAAATCATACCTTTGTCTAAAAATTAACGTGTATGCATCAAGTATATCTAGGTCTAGGGACTAATCTCGGGAACAAAGAACAGAACATGAATGAAGCTCTGGCTGCCATAGCTGAGCAAGTTGGTGTGGTAAAGAGATGCTCCAGTATTTTCCGCTCACAGCCCGAAGGATTTGTGTCTGACAATGAATTCTTGAATGCGGTAGTACTTGTAGAGACCTCATTAACACCTGAAAGTCTACTCAAAACTACTCAAAAAATAGAAAAACAACTGGGACGCACTTCCAAATCCACAGATGGATATACGGACAGAGTGATTGATATTGACATTTTGACCTATGATGACTTGGAAGTGAATACACCTGATTTGATAATCCCCCACCCGCTGATGAAACTACGCGAGTTTGTAATGACGCCCTATCTTGAAATTAGCAAGGAAGTATGAACAGTTAGCTATGAATAGATTGCAGATTGATAATATTCTCGTACTTTTGCACATGGAATTGTAGTGCTCTGTAACGTTTTGGGTGGGTACACGATATTAATGCCTACGGCGATAATAGCTTCGCGATATTTGCCTTCGGCGATAACGACTTTGTGACTTTGTGTCTTCGTGTCTTCGTGTTCAAAAAATGCTTTATCAGACCCACATGCGACGTATCCTCAATTATCAATTTTATATTGTGTTCGATGTGTTTTTTTATGATTCTTTTGTGGTTTATTCATCTATTTCGTTATAAAACTAATTTTAGACCGTAAGTCTTACCAACTAATTTGCACTTTATCATGGACTTAGACCAACTGCCTGACCATATCGTTTACAGCAAAAACGTCATCGAATTTGTGACCGTAGTAGCTGAAACCTGTTTATTTTTGGAGCATGCTTGCGAATTTCCCAAAGTGGACTTTGTGCAGAAGTCAGTCAAGATACTACCTTTACTCTACCTGAAAGCATCCATGCTAGACATACCACCGCTGGCTTACAATGACAATGTGGAAAAATTTGTTACTGAGGATGATTATTTATACGTGAAAGAGCAACTCGAAATACTGCTTGGTGCTGACGACACTTACTTGGAAGTTTTTCATCCTGACATGGCTCTGAGCGACACTCCCATCGCTGCTTTTGTTTCCGAAGGATTGGCGGATGTATATCAGGAGTTGAAAGACTTTGCGGCCAACTACCAAATGGGCGATGTAGATAGTATGAATGACTCATTGGTAGTGTGTCTCGAAGCTTTTGTAGAGCACTGGGGACAAAAACTACTCAATGCATTACGAGCATTACATGCCTTGTGTTATAGCCACGGATTCGGCATGGAGGAGGCGGAACGTGCTGAGCTACCCGCATCTCCAAAAAATGTCAGGGCTGCATTTTTGGATTTTCAACAGAGCGATGATGATGGTTTGGATAATTTATTATACTAATTCTTATTCCACAATCAAATGCTGAAAGCCAAAATAACAAAAAACGAGATCAACTTACTACCTGTGACGCTTTTCGAAGGAGGAATAACCCTGATAGATGATTTATCCAAAGTTCATCCCGCCATCCTCGAACTTAGAAAAAGCAATGTGATTGGCATTGATACCGAAACTAAGCCGTCTTTTACTCGTGGCACTCAGTACAAAGTTTCGCTGGTGCAACTCTCTACGCTTGATCACTGTTACCTATTCCGTTTGAATAAAGTTGGATTTCCAGCGGTCTTGGCAGAACTGCTGGCTGATGAGAAAATACAAAAAATAGGCCTTTCACTACGTGACGATTTGAATGGGCTCAACAAACACCACAAGTTTAAACCAGCAGGATTTATTGACATACAGACCATTGCGCGTGACTATGGGGTGTTGGACTTAAGCCTTCAAAAAATTTACGCCATCCTTTTTGGTCAAAAGATATCCAAAGCGCAACGCCTAACCAACTGGGAAAATCCTGAACTCACCGAACCGCAACAACGATACGCCGCTACCGACGCATGGGCTAGTTTACGCATTTACCTTGAACTAGTTACACACAAGAAACTTACCAAAAAAGAAATTGAACGCATCGTAATCGAAAATACACTCAAGCTGGACACCTCTACTTCTACTGAAGAAATCCCGTTGTTTGAATAGATGCAGGTATTGAACAGCCTATCCTCAGGTCTCTCCGAAGGAGAGGGAGCTAGAAATGAAAATTAGGATAAGGCAAATGTTTTAATTAGAAGTCGTTGAGTAGGAGAATATTGAAGGGTTGAAAAGTGAAGACCTCGAAGAGGTCACATGTTTCTAGAAAAGTAAACGGTTGACATGTTCGACCCCATCGGGGTCGAATGAAATGCAACAAACAATTTTCTATAAACATATAATCCCTTCGGGATTTTGATGAAAAATTAAAAAATCTGCCTTCACTTGAGGATATGTTATCATCAAATATAAATGACGGATTTTATTAATCCGTCAAAAAAGCAATGAAGATAAAAAATAAATTATGTTCAAAAATTTGAAGATTTTTCTTTTTGTACTATTCTTAGTATCCTGTAATGAGAAGGAGTACTATTATACCAAAACAGGCAATTTGGATTATACTGTTGAACACATAGATAAGAAATTAAGCTATATTACTGCATATAACAAAAACGGCCAAAAATTTGAAGAAGGTCACATTACATGGAATAAAAAAGAAAGAAATATTAGAATTGGATTGTGGAAAATGTATGCAGAAAATGGAATTCTAGAAAAGGAGCTAAATTATCAACCAGCACATAAAAGATACTATATCAAGTTTTATTACTCAAATGGAATCGTTTCTGAAGAAGGTTTCGTTAGATTTTTTTCAAAACCAGTAAAGA
>CAIUKZ010000441.1 GCA_903899865.1 uncultured Bacteroidales bacterium
GGCTGTAGCCCAAAGTGTGCTGATGCATTGGCAAATAGATGATAGGCAGACAGTTCTACATCTACATAAGGTTGGATTTTAGGCAAATCTGGTTTTCCTATTGCCGACTTTGTGGGTTGAGGTTTTAGCGCACGTTCAGGTTTCGTTTTTGGAAGTTTCACTTCACTACTAGGTCTTTTTTCTGGAGCCGCAGGCGTTTCGGGCTGGTTCTGTGGATGAACTTCCTTGGGTCTATCTGTGGTCACAGGTTTGATAAGCGTATCATGGGCTATGGGACTGTTGGTCGGAATTTCCACTGTGTTTACAGTTTCTAGCTCTTCGTTTGTGGAGTAGGAGGGCTCGATGTCAACAGGAGTTGAAACCTTGGGCTCGTACTTGGATACGCGACGTATTTCGGGTGCTTTGACTGGCTTTTCAACTACTTTTACACTATTCAGAACGATAAATTTATTGTGTATCGAATAACTTATTGTTTTCGGCAGCACCCTGTCCAACAAGTCATTTATGTTCTTGTAGTTTTGAGATTTGACATTAATGCATTGCTTTGGATTAATCCGTTTCGAACTATAGGAAAACACATACCCGCTCTGATTGGATATGGCTTGTGTAACACCTTCCAAAGTATAGTTACCCTTGTATAGTTTTAATTCTTGAGTTTTGGTATTGTTCGCAAAAGTCAATGTTGCACTAATCAGTAAAAAAATCAAAATCAACAATTGATTTTTCATCATCAGCATTTTCATTAAAGTTTTCATCATCGGCATTTTCATCCCATTCTCTTATATCACTAGTTCCTTTTGCTAAGGATGCATTCGTCACCTTTTTTGTCAATATTCAGTTCCATGGTTTGAGATATCACTTCCAATATCAGGTCTAGGCTCTCAGTTCCATCAAATTGCACAGTGATTTTTTCGTTGCCAATTTCCGAATCTGTAAGTTTTACCTTGGAGTCAAATCGATCATTCAATTGATTAATTAATTTCCCCAAAGTCATTTCGCCACACTTTACAACTATGCCACTGTGTTCAACATCAGGTGTTTTTGTCTGTTTTCCTACCTTGTCAAGTTTAATTATTGAGAATTTGTTTGTCTTTTTATTATAAGTCCCCACTTCATTTTCTTTCAGGATGATTCCTTTGTCGGTGGTGGTATAAAAATTCACTTCGCCAGATTTCACAGAAACTGTAACCAATGAAGAATTTTTGTATGATTCTACCGTAAATGCTGTTCCAATATCTTTGATAAAAATCTTATCTTCTGTACAAACTACGAATTTACCCGATGAATTTTTATTGATTTCAAAAAATGCCTTTCCTTCTAGATTCACGTATTTCTTGTTGTCGTGTTTGTTTGAGTTATAGGTTAAGCGGCTGTTTTTGGAAAGGATAATTTTAGTGCTGTCGGGTAATACTTCTTTTATTTGCTTAATGGAAGTGGCATACACATATTGTTTCTCATTGGCAAAGTAAAGACCATAACCAATCGACAGAGATAGTAGAATAGTCAATCCAGCAGCAATACTCCACCATATTTTAGGTTTGAAAACTTTGTTTTTATTGGAATTAATCTTAATATCTGGCTTTTGAGAGCTTTGGGTGATATGATTGTGAATGACCGATTTTGCATTTTCTAGATTAGGCATGGGTTTTTGAACCAGGTCAGCTCTTTCATATAGCATAGCCACCTCGATAAAATAGTCATCGTTTTCCTTAGAAGCCGATAGCCATTGGTCAAGCTCTTCTCTTTCTTCTTTAGTGCATTCGCCACCTAAGTATTTTGCGACTAATATGTGATAATCTTTAATCATAGGTTGATGAGAAAATATAGTGTGATAAGGTATAAAAACTCTTTAAGGCTTACACGCAATGTTTTTAATGCTTTAGATATGTGATTCTCTACTGTAAAAACGGATATGGCAAGTTCTGAGGCTATTTCTTTGTGTGAAAGTTGCTCAAAACGGCTTAATTCGAATACTTTTCTACATTGAGCTGGCAATTTAGCAATCTCAGTTTCTATTGCTGTTTTCAATTCTACATACTCTACATTGTTGACAACAGAATCCGTAGATAGAACAGAATCCCCTATACTGTCAAGCGATGTACTTTTTTCTTTGGTCATCTTCAAAACGGTATCATAGATTTCGTTGTGCACCATACGATACAAGTAGGACAAGACAGAACCTTTAATTACGATGGTCTGTCGTTGATCCCAAAGAGTAATGAACGACTGTTGTACTACATCTTCTGCTTTGTCCATATCTCGCAATGTGGAATAAGCAAAATTACAAAGTCGCGCATAGTTTCCTTCAAAAAACAGCTCAAATTGTTTGTGGTTGCCGTTTTGAAGCTCCGAAAGCGATAAATTCATCACTGATATTTAGTGTTATTAATAAGACTGTATTTTAAGCAAGTACGGCTAGTCCAAATTCATTTTTTTTTCATTTATTTTTGTAAAGCCGTAAATTTCAGGGATAGTTTCAGGGGGCAAAGTTACGAAATTCAATACAGAAAATACAATATCATATTTGTTAAAAACTTTGTCTTGTGCCAATTGGGTTCTTTATTAACAAAAAAAGAGCTGCAGAAACTGGTGAAAATTGTCATGAGTCGAATAATTGACAAATCACGAAAATACGATTTAACCAAAGTCTGGAATTAGAAACCAATGGGTTGGTATGTTGTTATTTTTCAGTGTTTCTCTCAGGCTATACTGGGTCTAGCCTGAGAGAAACTTACTCTCCTGTAATTATTCATTTGTTTCTTTTTCAAAACTTATAATGAATAATTCGAGTGAAAACTTCATTGTCAATGTATTCTAAAGGTGTTGAATAAACATGCTGAATAACTTAGTAAAAGCTTGTCGGTGGATTTGATTATTATCTGAAATATACAATAAGTATGTATGAGCCAAAAACGAATTCAGCCAAGTGTTATAATGACACTTGGCTGAATTTTACATGGCAATTATGAAATGTTTCTTCTATTCTTTTATGATTTTAGTATAGATACTGTTGTTCTCGTCAGAAAGTTTTAGAATATACATACCACTAGTGAGTTGCGACAGTGATAGTTGGTTGGAAGTGATTTCGCCACTTGCCAATAATATATTATTCATATCATAGATGTAGTATTTTGTAAAACCGTTGTTTGCTATGTTCAGTACATCTTTGAACGGGTTCGGAAAAATATTGAGTTTGCTATGACCAATATTTTGAATATTTGTTGCTAGCGTATTCACTATTATAGGGTCACTTTTAAGTGATTCATTGCCTGCTGCATCAAATGCAGAAACAGTGACAGTGTATGTCGTTGCAGGATTTAGATTTACCAGCAGTTGTACATTAGAAGGAGAAGAACCATAAGGAATTCCATTCAAATACACACGATATTCGGTTACAGCAATATTATCGCTCGATGCCGTCCATGAAACAGTGAAACTATTCTGAGTTGGCTCAGTATTCATCACGCCACTGGGTTTGGTGGGTGGTTGTGATTCTTTTTTAGTTGTAACTTGAAGTTCGTTACTTAAAGCCGAACTTTTTCCTGCATTATCTTTGGCCTTGATGGTTATAGAGTAGGTTGCAGCCACTTGCAATCCTGTGATACTGATGGTGGTGTCAGTGGTGTTAGCATACCATGCACCATCTTTATACACATCATACCAGTTTATACCATGGATGCTTGTGGATTTATTCCATTTTACAGTTACGCTAAGGTCAGAAGCGAAAGTTGCAGTCAGATTGCTGGGCGTAGTGGGCGCTTGAGGGTCAGTAGTTGATGTCGTAACTTCTAAGGCCTTACTAGATATCGAAGTATTGCCTGAGGCATCACGTGCTTTAATGTTGATGATGTAACTTGTACCCAACGTTAAACCAGTAAGTACTTTGGACGTAGATGTACTATTGGTGTGTAGTTTTCCATTCACATAGATATCATAGGCTGTTACACCTACATTGTCAAATGATGCAGTCCAGGAAATAGTAAAACCTGTAGGGCCAATGCTGCTTGATTGTAATCCAGATGGGGGATTGGGTGCTTGAGTGTCTGTAATGCAGTCAAAACTTTTAGAACAATAGTTTGGTCCACGACCTGTTTTTCCGCTATTTTTATCGTCTGAGTTCATAAAGAACATAAGTCCATCGGCGTAAGGATATACCTTTTCAGTAGTTTGATAAAACTGAAGAGCAGCTACATCGGCAGAGCCTTTGTCAATATCTGAAGGGTCAGGTACTATAGAGACAACCTGCCATTTACTGAAATGAGCTGGAGCTATCAAAAATAAGTTGTCGTTAGAACAGTTGTTGATTCCACTAACTTTAATAATTGAGCCATTAAAGGTGGCGTTGAAATTGTTACAGTAAGTGGGAGTTACTCCCTCGCATCCTCCCCTGATGTCAATAGCACTAAAAGTTTTGTTACAATCATCACCTTTTAACCTTTGCGAATCATTTGCAACACTCTGGATTGATACTAATAATTCAGACGAACCATTCGTTCCACCTTTAAGAGGATCACCCCATTTAGTGCTTAATCTGCCAGTCTTGTAAGTAGTTGCACCAGGAGTAATTCCATTAAAAGTGGTGATATAAAAATCATAAGTTCCTTCTGCCCACATTGGATCAGTAACCCAAATGCAATAAGGTTCTTTAATGTCAGGTTTAAGATTAGAAACTGTAAATTCCCTTGTAATGGGATCCCAAGTTGCTTTCATCTCACTACATAATGTTGGATCTTTTGTATAAGCTTTAGATACTATTGTTAACACTAACAGCATTATTGTAACAGCAACTTTCAAAGTGGTTCTGGTTGTCATTTTGTTTGTTTCTATTGTTTGATAATTGATAATTTGGAATCGCAACTTTGTTGAGGTCGATAATCAGTATTCCTCTACAGTCGGTTTTTGATTCGCAAATATAATAATTATACACTATTAATACCTCAAATAAATTGACTATGATATCAGAATGTGACAGGCTAGGTGTTTCATCAATACACCCGTTGTTGCATATTGTCGTTATTCGAAATGCCAACCTTGTGGTTTTATCCGCTAAAATTGTTTTTTTTTCATCCAGCTAATGCTAGACTAATTCATAGGAACTAGTCAAGCCGATTTGAATTACTTTTGTAATACAGATTAAATTTTGCATCCCTATTGCGTTTAGCTAAGTGGGCTCAGACTAAGTTTGAAATATTTTCACTACCTTTGCGCCCTCAAGAAAAAACTTATAAAATGCAGAAAATTAGAAATATCGCTATTATTGCACACGTTGACCACGGAAAAACTACCTTAGTAGATAAGATGCTATTGGCTGGTCATTTGTTTAGAGATAACGAAAAAACGGGTGAATTGATAATGGATAACAATGACCTGGAGCGTGAACGAGGCATTACCATTTTGGCAAAAAACGTATCCATCGATTACAATGGATATAAGATTAATATTATTGACACACCGGGTCACTCCGACTTTGGTGGTGAAGTGGAGCGCGTGTTAAACATGGCCGATGGTGTTTTACTGTTGGTGGATGCTTTTGAGGGGCCAATGCCTCAAACTCGTTTTGTGTTACAAAAAGCTTTGCAAATTGGACTTAAACCCATTGTGGTGGTCAATAAAGTGGATAAACCAAACTGTCGCCCAGACGTAGTTCACGAGGCGGTGTTTGATTTGATGTACAACCTCAATGCTACTGAAGAACAGCTTGACTTCCACACCATTTATGGTTCAGCCAAACAAAACTGGATGTCTGAGGATTGGAACAAGCCAACAGAAGATATTGTCCCACTTTTAGATGCCATCATCGAACACATTCCAGCGCCTCCATTTATCGAAGGTACTCCTCAGATGTTGATCACTTCATTGGACTTTTCTTCTTACGTAGGTCGTATTGCAGTGGGTCGTTTGCACCGTGGAATTTTGCGTGAGGGTATGGATGTGAATTTGGTGAAACGTGATGGTGCAATCGTAAAATCGCGTATCAAGGAATTGCACATGTTTACAGGTCTTGGTCGTACACGTACTACAGAAGTTCGTTCTGGTGATATTTGTGCATTGGTAGGGATAGAAGGGTTTGAAATTGGCGATTCGATTGCTGACTTGCAAAATCCTGAACCGCTTACGCCCATTGCTATTGATGAGCCAACTATGAGCATGGTGTTTACCATCAACAACTCCCCATTCTTCGGCAAAGAAGGTAAGTTTGTGACTTCGCGACACATTCATGATCGATTGGTTAAGGAATTGGATAAGAACCTTGCATTACGCGTAGAAAAAAACATAGATTCTGATATCTGGAATGTCTTTGGACGCGGTGTTCTTCACTTGTCAGTGTTGATTGAAACCATGCGTCGCGAGGGTTATGAGTTGCAAGTGGGACAACCGCAAGTTATTTTTAAAGAAATAGACGGAAAGCGTTGCGAACCAATTGAGCAACTTACCATCAACCTCCCAGAGGAATGTTCAGGAAAAATCATTGAAATGGTAGCCATGCGTAAAGGTGAAATGCTGAGCATGGAAGTAGTCAATGACCGCATTCAGTTAGAGTTTTTGATACCTTCACGTGGTATCATCGGACTAAGAAACAATGTGCTTACCGCTTCGGCTGGAGAGGCCATTATGTCACACCGTTTTTTCGAGTATCAACCCTATAAAGGAAACATCGAAAAACGCTCCAACGGTTCAATCATTGCTATGGAAAGCGGCACCGCTTTTGCTTATGCCATCGATAAACTTCAAGACAGAGGTCGTTTCTTCATTTTCCCACAAGATGAAATTTACGCAGGACAAGTGGTGGGCGAAAGTGCCAAAGAAGGCGATATGGTGGTGAATGTCACCAAGTCCAAGAAACTTACCAACATGCGCGCTTCTGGAGCTGATGACAAAACAAAACTTATTCCACCAATCGTGTTTAGTTTGGAAGAAGCCCTTGAGTATATTAAGGAAGATGAATATGTGGAGTTAACTCCATCGTCAATTCGTCTTCGTAAAATTTATCTGGACGAAAATGAGCGTAAACGCATGACTAAAAAGTAGAATCAATAATTATACTTTACGATAAAAACTCCTCGGGCCATTGATTGGCAACGAGGAGTTTTTTGTTCAGTAAAACGGCTAGGCTGTCACATTCTCGTGCCTTTTACTGTTAACATGCCAGCCAGAGTCGGCTTCTAGCACGTCGAAGTTTGGAAACTTCGCCTAACAAACCCCAATAAAACACCCTACGCTCGACAGAGCTGATACAGGACACGATGACATTACCTACCTAATATTTGATAACTTTACCATCAACAACATCATAATCTTTCCAGCTCCCATTTGCTTTGGTTAGTTCCAGAATTTCAAAGTCCTCTTTAAACTGTGAATTTATAATTATTGGTAGATTCTTGTTGTGTAAAAAGACTAATA